>JADJOX010000001.1:300000-538261 GCA_016713565.1 Ignavibacteriota bacterium | reverse complement strand
TTATATTCGGCTGATGCTGTATTAATTGGTTTATATAAGTTTCAATTTTGGGAAACGGAGCGGAAGGAACAATATAATAATGTCCTTCTTTGTTCTTATCCCAACTATTCGAGCCATCATCCTCAACAATTATTTTCCATGCTCAACATTATACCAATCTTTATATCCTTTAACGGCAATTATAACGGCGACTTCATCCCAGCTCATTCTTCCCAATGAATCACTTATTGATTTTGGAATACAAATACTAAATACGTCTTTATAGGACTATGATTAATTTTTTATTCTTAATTAATGGAAGACCAGATTTAATATTCACACCTATTTCAAACCCGTTGAAAATTATTTCAGAAGGCCAATTTTCAAAAACAATTTTCGCCGCCTCAGAATCTGTAAATAAATTAAATTCTTTTCCGTTTGGAAATTGGCCCGCCATACATACTAATTTTGCAACTTTATCCTTTATTAAATCCAAACCTGAAAGCGGAGAATATTCATCTGCTTGTGAATTAAGTAAACCGGCAAGATTTGTTAGAAAACCGACTGTAACTATCGTTACGCTATTGTTTGCCTGCGAAGCAAGAGCTTTTCTATAAACCGAAACCGCGTCATTTGCTTCATTATTATTTTTAATAGAATGCGGATAATTTGCAAGAATAAAGTCCGTCCATTTCTGCGGATCCTTTTGAATCGACGCATTTCCTTTTGGAACTCCGATTAATATGCCGGGTCTTCCAAAATATGTATTGAAAACATTCATAACTCCCGCAACGCCTTCGTATTTTGTACTTGCACAAATCGCAAGAATATTTACATATCCACTGTCAGCATATGAATGGAGTATTGCAATTGCTCCGACATCATCATAATCGGGACCCATATCACTATCAAAAATGATGGGTATTTTTTCTGCTGAGCAAAATAAAACTGAGTGAAAACCAAAACACAAAAAATAAAATCCTATTCATATTACAAATCCGTTTCGTTTTAAATTTCCAATTTGTAAAAGATAAATAAAGTACGTATTTAAATTAAATTACTAAATTAACAATTTTAATATTGACTAAAAAACCTCCGAGGTTTGTAAATACCTTCCAGCCGTAACCCAGGGAGGTTTAAAATACCCTAACTAGAAAAAAACCGAAAAACCCCCAATATTCAAATTGTTAAAATATTTCCGATAATTTTAAGATTTTGAAGGTAAATAAAAACCTCCGAGGTTTGTAAACACTTTTCGAGTTGCAACCTCGGAGGTTTAATAAAATGATTGTATTACAATTTTAAATTATAAAGAATTGTTTCGGTAAGCTAACCCGACTAAATAAAACTTTTTCTGATTAAAAATAATTGAAAAATATTTTATCCGCTTTAATGAACTGCAGCAATTTAACATTAACAAATAAGTATTATTGTTGCCGAATATTTCTCAACAAAGAATTCAGCAAATTATTAATGCCCTAATTCTCAATCTTTTCGGCAAGCGCGATAATGATTCCTTCCGGACCGCGAAGATAACAGAGCAAATAAATATCTTTATAGTTCACAACTTCGCCGATAAGCTCCGCTCCATGTCTTTTAAGTCGATCAAGAGTTTCTGTTATATCTGAAACCGTGAACATAACACGCAGATAGCCAAGCGCGTTAACCGGCGCGTTTCTATGATCTTCCGCGATTGACGGGTGATGAATCTGGAAAGTTCAATCCGGCTGTGTCCGTCGGGTGTAACCATCATGGCAATTTCAACTTGCTGAGTTCCAAGTCCCGTAACGCGACCTGCCCATTCTCCTTCTATCATAGCTCGACCTTCAAGCTTTAGTCCAAGTTCTTCAAAAAATGAAACCGCGTTGTCGAGGGATTCTACTACGATTCCGACATTGTCCATCCGCAATAATTGATTTGTAGTCATTGTTTTATCTTTCTTTAAAATTTAATTTGAATGTATCCGTAACAAAGAGAAGAAAGCACATTATTATACAAATTATTAAATAAAGAAATATCAAATGCGTCACAATTAATTTTTTTTAGAATTTGCGGCGTGAATAAAATGAATACTTGAATTCTGCAATATAAAAACCTCCGAGGTTTGTAAACACTTTTCGAGCTGCAACCTCGGAGGTTTATTAAATACGCAATCGCTTATTATTTATTCGGATTAAATTCCACTATCCGCTCAATACCGAATTTGTCTCTGAACATCCTCAAATAATAATAAAGTAAAATTCAAATTGACTTCGGGATGTTATAAGATAATTTCCGATAAATAATTTTATGATTTTGAAGGTAAATAAAAACCTCCGACCCCCCCCCCCCCGCGGCGGCGGCCCCCACCCCCCTTCCCTTCTTGTTTACCCCCCCCCCCCCCCCCCCCCGGTCCCCCCCCGCCCCCCCCCCCCCCCCTCAACACACAGTAAAACTCACATCCCCCCCGGGGGTTTACCCGTAAATAATTAATTTTGAAGGTAATAAAAACCTCCGAGGTTTGTAAACACTTTTCAAGCTGCAACCTCGGAGGTTTATTAAATACGCAATCGCTTATTATTTATTCGGATTAAATTCCACTATCCACTCAATACCGAATTTGTCTCTGAACATTCCGAAATATGAACTCCATGGCGCTTCACTCATAGGCACTTCAACAATTCCGCCGGCTGAAAGTCCATTAAATATTTTGTCCGCTTCTTCACGACTTTCTGTGCTTACTGAAATTTTTGATCTATTTTCATTTTCATTCACTTTGCCCATAAATTCCGGCACATCATTAGCAATTAATGTGTTTTGACCTATTGGCAAAGCAATATGCATTAGCTTATTCGCTTCATTTTCTGTTACCGCGTTTCCAAGTTCGGGGATATCCTTGAAACGAATGATCTTTGTAAACTCACCGCCAAAAACAGATTTGTAAAAATTGAAAGCTTCTTCGGCGTTTCCGTTGAAATTAATGTGCGGATTGATTTGTAACATATTTATTCTACCTCCAAATTAATTTTATTTCTTTTTAAGTAATTGAAAATTGATTTTCACTAAAATAATATCGTCAAAAAAATTTTTATAATTGCGGTATAAATACGTCAATGTATGATACCGGTTGCGACACAAAATATAATTAGAAAATTTAATTAAAGTTCAACGCCGATAAATTAACCTATTTTAAGTTATTCTAAAATGATATTTTCCTTTGTTAATTACTAGCAGGCAGCTCCCGGTTTTACTTCTTTGGTCAATTTAAATATTAGGATTTCTGAAGGTATTCCCAATTTGTAAGTACTTATACTTACAGTAAGTATTTGTAATTATTTACAATAAGTTAAAATTCTTATATATTTAAATAAAAAATTGTTTAGTTATATAAAGAATTATAATTTATGTAAGTAAACTGGCGGAGCTGTAAACAGAGTTAAGTATTATTTCTGAAAATAAATATTCCACTACAGTTTAAATTATAGTTATACAATTTAGAAAAGAGGAAAATTTGGCACCTATAAAAAGTTTTTGGCCTTTGCCTGGTGGAATTAGAAATTATCTTCAAACCCTTATTAAAATTCTTGATTACATAAAAATTAATTCCCCAGAATTTGAGCAAATCAAAAATTGGTTAATTCTTGAATATTCTCTGTCTAGTGAAGAGAAAACTAGTAAAGGTTATTTAGATGTTATAAGAAGATTATCTTTGTTTAAAATTGAAAATTCTAAATACATAATAACTGACTTTGGCAATAAAGTATTATCGACCAAAGATGCTGGATTAGTTTTTGATATTTTAATTGACAAAATAATTGGAATTAAAGAAATAGTAGAAATTATTGCGCAGAAACAACCAATTGACAAAAGAACAATTCATATTGATTTAGAAATTGTTTTAAAAATTGGTTGGCAAACTGATGCACAAGTTGGTTGGAGATTAAATTGGTTATTAAGCTTAGGAATTATTGAAACAACATCAAATAAATATTATCTGACTGAATTTGGAAATGAAAAGAAGTTAGAATTAAAAGAAATTGCTTTAACAAAATTTGAGAAAACTGAAAAAGCAAAAGAAGAAAAAATTGAAAAAATATCACATTCAGATTTAGAAGATAAACTTCAATACATTGGAGATTTTTTTGAATTTATTTCAATTAAAAGGCCACGCATTAATGAAATGCTTCCAGAAGATAGAAAGTTAAAATCATCAAATAAAGAACTTGACGGACTCTGGATTAAGAAAATTCCAATGGGTGGTAAAATTTATTATCCGATTGAAGTTCAGATTGGAGGAAATTTATCTGATACAATTGATAGATTAGAAACAGTTTCAGACTTTGCACAAAAAGCATTAATCATTATTGATGAGGAACAAGAAAATATTTTACGTGAAAGATTAAATTCAAAACGGTCAAAATTATTGGATAAAATTGTCTGTATGCGACCTGAAGATGTAAATAAAATAATGAGTGCAACAAATGCATTAAAATCTTTTTTTACAGTTTTATTTAATTAAAAAATTGTATAACTAACAAATCAACTTGTAATTTAATAGATCAATAAGGGACGGCAAGTCATTTGCCCCGCCGTTATGCGTTAAATATAATATGGATACATTCATAATAAATAATGGTCCGGTTAGTAATTCCTTATGGGGAATTAGTTATGATACTATTTTTACTACTTTAATTACAATATTTATTTTTCTACTTGGATTTTGGATTAATAAAATTTTTGAAGCTAGAAAAGAGAAAAAAAGGCTTAAAGATATTAAAGATTATTTCTTTTCACTTTGTTCGTTTTTAGAAAAACCAGTGAAAATTCAGATTGATGTTTTTAAAGGTTAAAAAAATAATTTCTTATCAGAAGAACAAATCAATTTTATGTTCAAAGATACAATTGATTTAGATGTTAAAAATTTAAAAAGCATCTCAAATGAAGATCTTTATAAATCTCTTTATTTATCAAAAAAGAATACAGTTGAGGAAAAAACTACGAAATTTAATGATATTTCAAATTCGATAAATTACATAGAAAAACAAAAAGTTAATACATCCTTAAATTTTTCAAGACTTTATGAAGATTTTAAAAAATATGAAAATCAATGGACGGAAAATTTAGATAAAATTCTAAGAGCATATGATAATTTTCGTGCAATAAATAAACAATATGATATTCTAAATGACCCGTTTCTTGTTGATATTGATCGAGTTCTAGTAAAATGGTCAAAGTTAGAGAATTCATCAAATATTTATGTTACATTTCGCGAATTAGTTACTCCACTAAGATTAATATGTAAAAAGTTCTTTGAAGATCCAAGATCATTATCATTGTTAAATATTTCTATTCAAGCGTCGTATGCATTTAATTCAATTGATAAACTAAGAAAAGAGTATGGAAATTTATTTGATGCAGAAGCGAAAGAATTAAATAGTAAGTATTCAAGATTGATGGAAGCTCTTAAATATTTTCAATAAATTCGCATAACTAACAAATCAACTGTAATTTAATAGATCAATAAGTGCGGCGGGTAATTTGCCACTTTATACTTTTAACTAAATAATAAAGGTGATTTATGAAATCTATAAATATATCCCAATTATTATTTTATGTTTCTGTCATTTTGCTTTCAATAAGTTTTTCAAATTGTGAAAATAATGAATATAATTCTTTCGAAATATTTTATCTAAAAGACAAAGCTCTTACGTATGAACAAGCTTACAGAAAATCAATTCAAAATTTAGAACTTGATATAATTCCCTTCATTACTTCTGACAATATTAATTTCATTGAAAAAAAATATTATTCAGAATCCAAAGCAACACATTATCATTTAAATCTTAAAGAAAATACGGATCAGAAATGGTCAGAGGTAGTATTACCATTCGTTATTAAAATTAACGAAGAAAAATATTGTTTAGGAGAATATTGGCCGGCATTTACAAACATATATCCTAAAAGTATTGTAATGTATCGTTATAATAAGTTAGGCTTTGAATTAATGCCCGGTTCTGATAACGGAAGAGAAATGTTAGATGATCCAATAATAGAAAGAACATTTAAGAAATTAGGGATTTCTATTCAATAAATAATATTGCTGGAATAACAATTCTCCAAGAGAGTAATTCGGGCAACAAACTTAAATGAATTATGATAAAATCGGTAATTTGCTCGGCTGTTAATTGGCAAAATAAATATGGTTGAATAACCATATAAAAATATGTATATTAAAATGAAAATTTGGAATTATCTTGGTAAAGAAACCATCTTTTGAGTGGGATGAAAATAAAAATAAGATAAATCAACAAAAACATAATATTTCATTTGAAGAAGCTCAATTTGCTTTTTCTGATTTTAATAGAATAATCGCAAAAGATATTGAACATAGTAAGAAAGAAACCAGATTTTACTGTTTTGGAAAAATAGATGTAAATGTTGTAACAGTTAGGTTTACATATAGAGATAATAAAATTAGAATAATTGGAGCCGGTTACTGGAGAAAAGGAAAACAGATTTATGAAAAAGAAAATAAAATATAGTGATGAAAAAATTGGTAAAGTAGAAGTTATAAATGACTTTTTACCAAGTCCGGATGAATTAGTTTTTAAGGAAGATACAATTAAAGTAACACTAAATTTAAGCAAATCAAGTATTGATTTTTTTAAGGACTTAGCTAAAAAACACGGTAGTCAATACCAAAAAGTAATTAGAAATTTATTAGATAATTACACATCGCATTATTCATAAATTGTCATGTAACCTGCAATTCAACGTGATAGTTAAATATATTTTACTGTGACTAAAATCCATTTGTTGCGTATTATTTATTTTTACAATCTTCACTTCCCTATCATTTACATCATATTCAACAACGCTTTTATTACCCGTAAAAGTCTTTCAACTATTCGGCTATATAAATAAACCTTTTTCATTTGCTTTTTTACCGGCAATAATTATAGGGTTTTTTGCTTATTAGCTTAATGAATTTGCGCGGAAAGTCTGTAAGTTACTGCTTTTATAGATAAGTTGCGGAGAGTTAGGGATTCGAACCCCAGAAGGACGTAAATCCTTAACGGTTTTCAAGACCGCCGCATTCAACCACTCTGCCAACTCTCCAAAATGTATATTCGAAAATACACGTATTTTCTTAAGTAAAGAGTCAAAAAGTAAATATTTTTTTTTACAAGACCAAGAAAAATTGAAAAAAATAGCAAACTATTTTACTAATTTTATTATCTATAATATTTTTCGATGGGGTGTTCAAATGAAAAAATTTTCACTTCTAATCGTGTTTTCTCTAATACTGACTTCAATTTCATGCAAATCTCCAAACGTTGAAAAAAAAGTTGAAAGAGTTCCGCAGTGGGCAAAATCAGCCGTATGGTATCAAATATTTCCTGAAAGATTTTATAACGGAGATAAAAACAATGACCCGAAACCGATTGATATGGCGGGCGCTTGGCCGTATGAAACTCCTAATAATTGGCAGGTTCATCCTTGGACATCCGACTGGTACAAACTTCAGCCTTGGGAAAATAACGGAAAAGGATTTTATTGGAACGCCGGTGTGAGAAGATACGGCGGCGATCTGCAAGGCGTATTGGATAAGTTAGATTACTTAAAAAGTTTGGGAATTAATTCAATTTATCTTAATCCGGTTTTTGAGTCACCTTCTCTTCATAAATATGATGCCGCAATGTATCATCATATTGATAATAATTTTGGACCTGATCCTGACAAAGATAGAAAAATTTGGGCTTCGGAAGATCCTTCCGATTCTAAAACGTGGCAATGGACAACGGCGGATAGTTTATTCTTAAAGCTTATAAATGAAGCTCATAAACGTAATATAAGAATTATTATTGACGGAGTTTTTAATCACGTAGGAAATACATTTTGGGCTTTTCAAGATATTATTAAAAATCAAAAAAATTCTAAATATTTAGATTGGTTTACAATAAAATCTTTTGATGATCCAAATACGCCCGAAAATGAATTTGATTATGAAGGCTGGCTTGGCGTTAAAGATTTACCCGAAATAAAAGAAGACAGCAGCGGTTTGGTGCCTCCTGCCGCTAACCATGTTCACGATGTTCTGAAAAGGTGGATGGATCCCAATGGTGACGGCAATCCAAGCGACGGTATTGACGGATGGCGTCTTGATGTTGCTGAAATGGTGCAGCATCCGTTTTGGAAAACTTTTAGAAACTGGGTAAAGGAACTCAATCCCGAAGCATATATCACCGGTGAAATTTGGTGGGAAAACTGGAAAGTAAATAAAATGATGAACGCCGCTCCGTGGCTTCAAGGAGATGAATTTGACGCGGTTATGAATTATAGATTTGGCGTCGCTGTAAAGAATTTCGTTAGCGACCAAAAATATAAAATAACTTCTACCGCGTTTATTGATTCAATCAATATACTCCGAAATGATTATTATAAAGAAAACTTATATGTTCTTATGAATATGCTCGGCAGTCATGATGTTGAAAGATTAGCTTCAACAATAGTTAATCCCGATTATTGGTTTGATCATAACGCAAATCCGGCTCAAAGAGAAACTTTTGACGTGAGAAAGCCAAATGAATTGGAAAGATTAAAACAAAAATTAATGGTTGGAATTCAAATGACAATGCCGGGCGCGCCGCTTGTTTATTATGGAGACGAAGCAGGAATGTGGGGCGGTGATGATCCCGATTGCAGAAAACCAATGGTTTGGAATGAGTTTAATTATGAAAATGAAACCGCCCATCCATTTGGTAAAGCTAGACCAACTGATGAAGTAAAATTCGATTCATTACTTTTTAATTGGTATAAAAAGCTAATTTCAATAAGAGAAGGAAATTCTGAACTTTGTCTTGGCAGTCTGGAATTTATTAACTTAAATGATAATGATGTTCTAGGTTTTACAAGAGACTTTGAAAGTAATAGAGCATTAGTTCTTGTTAACAGCGCAAACATTAATAAAACAATAAGCTTTTCAAACGCTTCAAACGAACTTGCAAATTTACTCAAACAAGAGAAATTTACCGGTACGAATTCAAATTTTAAAATTGAAATGAAGCCGTTTGAAATAAAAATACTAAAGTAAATATTAAAATATTGCGTATATAAAAGGCGCAAGCGCTGAACCTTGAGTTAAAACAATTAAGGTTCCTAAAAGTACTAAAAAGAAAACTATTGGCAGCAGCCACCATTTCTTTCTTACTTTTAGAAATTCCCAAAGCTCAAGTACGGTAGAAAGTTTGCTCATATTATTGTTAGCTTAGTTTATAAAATTGAAAATTCTGTGCAACAAATTTAGTGTTTTATTAAAAATAATACCTCTTTAAAATTAAAAAGACTGCCGATTTCGGCAGTCTTTTTTTTACATACAATTAAATAAATTTTAATTCTTTTTAACCGTATATGTTAAAGCAACAGGATCGAATCTAATTGTGTAATTACCTGCTTCTGCCAAAACAATATTTGAACCGCCTGCAGAAAGTGTTCCATCAGCGCCGCCATAATTTACTGCCCAATCATTATTAGCTCTGAATTTAAATTCTCCGGCGTTGAAGTCACCCGTAATTTCCCACATTTTGCGTTGACCATTATAGAACAAATCAACGTCTGCCGACCAATCAAACGGAGGAACCGCAGAACCGATTATTCCCCAATCATCAGTCTTGGTTAGTGTTATTGCAAGAGTGTTTACGTTTACGTTAATTTCATATGTTCCTGCAGCAACCATTAAATTACCGCCGCTTGCGTCAAGTGTTCCTGAATAATCACTGCCGCTTTGTGTCAATGTTCCGCCCCAGTTGGTATGATTCCAATCAGGGTCACTGGTTATTTTGAATTCTATATTTTCATTTACTCCGTCAGAAATTCTAACTATGCCCGAATATTCTGAGTTGAAACCGTATGAAAACAATCTGCCGTTATCAGCGCCGGGTGACCAGCCTTGATATGCGCCCGGAACGTAAATCATTGGATAATCAACAATAGTTTCAAAGGGTACAAAATTATTTGATTTTGTTTGGGAATAAACAATATTTTCTGCGGTAACGGATGCCGAAACTCTATAATATACAGTTGCGGCTGTACCAATCGCTTTATTCCAAGTTAGCAACAAATTGTTTATATCATTTACTTTTGCGGTTCCCTGCAAAGTTTGAGTCGTAACAACGGTTGCAACATTTGTTGAAAAATCACTTGTTGGTGAAACTTCAACAACATAAGTTGTAGATGATGCGAATCCAAAGTCCGCGGCGGTCCATGAAAAAGTAACCAGACCGTTTGCGTTACTTAGGTTAAATTCACCTGCAACAGAAAGATCAGATAATGTCGGTTCTGTGGGATCAGAACTCATTACAACTTCATTTATATCACTTTCACACGAAGCTAGCATAATCCCAATTAGCGATATAAATAATAATAATTTAATTTTTTTCATATTTATATTCCTTAACTATAATTCTATTATTTTTAATATCCGGTATTTTGATCTAAATTAGGATTCGCGTTCAAGTCATTTATCGGAATTGGATATAAATCTCTGAATGATTCCGTTGATTTACCGTCTTTAACTTTACCTTTCCATTCCCAAACATAATTTCCGCTAGTAAATTGACCGAAACGAATTAAATCTGTTCTTCTATGTCCTTCCCAATAAAGTTCTCTTCCTCTTTCATCAAGAATAAAATTAAGAGTAAGATCCGACGCGCCAATGTTGCCGGAATTATCACCGTAAGCTCTTTGTCTTAATGTATTGATATAACCAACCGCGGTTCCCATATCGCCGCCGCCGCCTCTAACAACAACTTCGGCATACATAAGATATGCATCGGCTAAACGGAACATTGGGAAATCTGTGCTTACAAAAGTAGCGTGCGCGTTAGGAGCGGCTCCGCCCGTTGAAGTTACGTTTTTAAATTTGGTAACTCCGATTCCTTGCGTAAATGTTCCAACATTGGTAATATCCCATTCCCAGCTGCCGTTATCAAAAAAGAACATTCCTCTTTTATCGGCTGACTGATATTGAGTTGTTGAAGCAAAATCACTTTCGGTTATTCCGAATTTACCAACAAAATCTTTAATTGTTCTGATACCGCCCCAACCGCCGTCAATTCCGTTAAGAGGCATACCGCCGCCGTTTGAAGCGTGAAGTATAAAAGTCATTCCGCCGTATTGCTGAGTATTTTGTCCGTCGAAAGCAATCGGGAAAATGATTTCAGGGCTGGCGTTATTATCAGCGGAAAATACGCGTTGATAATTATTATCAATTGAATAACCGCCTGAAATAACTTTGTTGATATAAGTCAATGCTTCAGCATTTTTATCGGCATTTATATAAACTTTTGCGTTTAAATATAATTTAGCCAATAAGAACCAAGCAGCGCCTTGATCAGCTCTTGCGTATTCATTTTGTCTTGCTGGAACCAGTTCAGTTTCAATTGCTTTCAATTCACTTTCAATATAATTGAAAAGATCGGCACGTAATATTCTTTTCGGGAAAAAGGCGCCGGGTAAATCTGCTTCAGTAACAAAAGGAACATTTCCAAACATATCAATTGCGTGCCAGTATGAAAGCGCTCTAATAAATCTTGCTTCGGCTTTAAATGCTTTTAAGTCATCGGCAAATTCGCCGCTTGCGGAACCAATGTTTGCGTCAACGTTTCTAATATACTCGTTGGAGAGTGTAATTGTATAAAAAATTCTTGAATAAATTGCCGCAATAAATACGTCATTGGGTGACCATGTCTGCCAATGAAAATCTTTAATTGTAGCGTCATCCCAAGCGATTATAGCTTCATCGGTTGAAAGTTCTTGAAGTCCCCAGAACTGACGAACATAATTACCGAAGTTTTCATCAATTCCAGCTATATCGGCACTTCCGCCGCCGCCGCCGGTTTGACCGCTGATAGCGTAGCTTGCGTATAATTTAGCTAATGCTTGCTTAAATGCGGCTTGATCTTTGAACACCTTATCTTGTGTATTAACATTCGGATCTATCGGTTCAACGTTTAGATCATTAACACAAGATGAAAATAAGAACGCAGTAAAAACTATTACTGACAGTTTAAATATATTTTTAAGTATTTTCATTTTTATTTCCTTCTTAATATTATTAGTAATTTAGGCTAACAGATAACATATAAGTTCTTGGTCTTGGGTAAATATTATTGTCAATTCCATTATCAACTTCAGGATCTAAGCCGGTATAGTTAGTAATCGTAAATGCATTTTGAACTGATAATCCAAGACGTCCGCTGATATTGTTGCCAAATACAGAAGTGAAATTATAACCTAAACTTATATAGTCCATCTTAAAATAAGATGCGTTTTCTAAGTAAACATTTGACCAGTATTGTGCTGTTGTAAAATTGGTCTCTTTAACATCTGTTAGAATGTTTGATAAATATCCGCTTTGGTTATAAACCTGCTGATATAATGCTCTGTTAGATGCATTATTGTTATAAACATAGTTTCCTAAACTAATTCTGCCCGAGAAGGATAAGTCAAATTGTTTATAATTAATTTTTGACGAAACACCAATTAGATATTCAGGATCAGGTGAATGATAGTAATATTTATTCAATTCATTACCGGAAACATTTCCGCCTTTTCCACTTTTATCTACGTATAATCCTTCAACCGGATTTCCGTCTGCATCGTATACTTGATCAAATAAGAAGAATACTCTTGCCGGGAAACCAACGATGAACTTCTGAACGTTATTACCAACACCGCCGGAGATTCCACCGGTGTTAACACCAGTATAAGCAGAATCATCAACTAAAGTTAATTTTGTTATTTCATTTTGATTATATGTTAGGTTTGCGCCAATTTCCCATGAAAAATCTTTTTCCAAAATTGGTGTATAGTTCAAACCTAATTCAATACCTTTGTTTTCCATCGAGCCTACGTTTGTAAGCAAGAAATTGGAGAAGTTGCTTCCAACCGGAATAGGAATGCTGTTCAACAAATCATCAGAAGTGTTTTTATAAACTTCGATGCTACCGGAAAGTCTGTTGCTGAATAATGTAAAATCCAAACCGGCATTTAATGAAGTTAAAGTTTCCCATTTTAGATTTGCGTCATAAGCATCAGGTCTTAATGTTGGATAGAAGGTATCTCCGAATTGGTAATAAGCGCCTGACGTGCTTCCTGTATAGGTTGGAATATAAGGATAATAATTATCGCCTACATCTTGCTGTCCGGCTTGTCCCCAGCTTAATCTTAACTTAAGATCATTTACAACATCCGATTTACCAATAAAAGATTCTTCCGTTAACTTCCATGCCAAAGCAACTGCAGGGAATAATCCCCAGCGATTATCTTCAGAGAATCTTGAAGAACCGTCATTTCTTAATGTAAATGTTAATAAATATTTGTCAAGTAAGGTATAGTTCAACCTACCAAAGAATGAGACCAAGAAATATTCATTTTTGTATGGAGTTGTTTTTGCGCCTGCAACTGTAGGATCCCAAGCTCTGTTGCTGTTCTTACCTTCATTGTAAAAATGCTGATAAGAATAACCGCCTGTAAGATCAACTTTATTTGCGCTGAATTCTGTTTTATAATTTAGATAGAAATCCAACAAACTATTTTTCTTTGTTTGAGAATATTCTCTAATTTGAGTTTCAGGCTCGCGATATGACCATGAAGCTAAAGTATCAGTAATATCTTTACCTTCAGTATTATAATAGTCATAACCAAGATTTAATGTAGCTACTAAATTTGTTAAATAAGGAATTTTATAATCAAATTTACCGCCTAAAGTATATCTCTTTGCGTCCGAAGTATTATCACGGTAGTTTAAACGAGCAACCGGGTTGTGAGTAGCAATATTATTAGGAGCGCCGTTTAATGGATCATTAGAACTTATTTCTGTCCAAGCAGTATATCCGCCGTATCTAGTGTTGCCGTTTTTAATCGGCTGTGTTGGGTCAAATTCAATTGATGAACCGATAGCGTCTGTATTGGAGAAATTGTTTCCGATAAATGAAGCGTTGGCATTAATGTCCATTGTTAAACCGCCGTCAAATAATGACGGATTAATAACAAGACCGATATTCTTTCTGTCAATAGTATTATATTTTAGAATTCCGCCTTGGTTTAAATAACCCAAAGAAACTCTG
Organism: Ignavibacteriota bacterium; assembly: GCA_016713565.1. Classification (NCBI taxonomy): domain Bacteria; kingdom Pseudomonadati; phylum Ignavibacteriota; species Ignavibacteriota bacterium. The sequence goes on along the minus strand of JADJOX010000001.1, from coordinate 524,174 downwards.
TAAGGCACGGAACCAATCGCATGGCTTATGCTTAAGTTATGATCAGTAGATGCGGCTGTTTGATAAATTTGATCTTGCCAATCGGTATTTGAAGAACCTAAACGTGATAATGCTGCTGAAGACAATCCATGGTTGGTAACTCTATCTTCAATTAATGACCTGAATTCACTTCCGGAAAATACTGAAAGCAGATCTGCGGGTGATGCCAATGATACATTTCCGTTATAATTAATATTTAATTTTGAAGGATAATCTTTATCAAGTGCGGCGCCTTTTTTAGTTTTAATTATAATAACGCCGTTTGAAGCTCTCGATCCGTAAATTGCAGTAGCGGAAGCATCTTTCAAAATTGAAATTGATTCAATGTCATTTGGGTTAATTGTTGAAAGCGGGTTTGCCATACCGGAGATACCTGAGCTTTCCAAAGGAATATTATCTACAACAATTAAAGGATCATTATTTCCTTTTATTGATGAACCGCCGCGAATTCTTATTTTTGTTCCTGCGCCAGCGGCTCCGCCCAATGAATTTGCTATAACGCCGGGAGCTTTACCAATCAATAATTCTTGTGGTGAGGTTATTGTTCCACGACTGAAATCTTTAGCTGAAATTGCTGTAACCGAACCGGTAGCGTCTGATTTTTTAACTTCGCCGTAACCGATGCCTACAACAACCGCACCTTTAAGTTCAAGGGCTTCTTGTTTCAATCCGATATTTAGAAATTTGTCATCTACAACTTTTACTTCTTCTTTTGTAAAACCTACATATGATACAACTAAAACTGCACCGATTTTAACGCGTAATTTAAATTCACCATTAATGTCAGTTGATGTACCGTTATTCATTGTACCTTTTTCGAAAACGTTTGCGCCTATTAACTCTGTTCCGTCTTCGGCGCTAATTACTTTTCCACGAACTTCAGCTTCTTGTGCTAAAAGAAGTGAACTTGATTGAGCTATTAAAAAAACTATTATTAACAACATTTTTTTAATATTTGCATATTTTTCCAGTTTATCAGCTTCAGCAGAAAAGTTTTGCTTTCTGCTTCGTGTTAAACCTAAATAGCTAATTTTGCCTTGGCAATAATTTGCTATTATTTTAGCTTGTTGCGGTTTTATCATATTTGCCCCATTTAGTTATATATGATGATTAGTTGAATGTATAATCAAACTTTTTTTGATTTATTAAAATTTGCAAGTTTCAAAATTCATAATATTTTAAATCATCGCCGTTTACAAAATTCTGTACGGTTTAAAAATTTGATTTATTTATAAATTTTGAATACTGCTCTTTTTGTTTATAAAATAATTTATAGTTAAAACAAAATAATCTATATGGTTCCTGTAACAGGATGTAATATTGTCAGTAGATTTAAAACGTATAGTTTTGATATATGATTTGAAAATTCTCACAAAATTAAACAACCCAATTTTTATATTAAATAAAGCTTTTTTCATAATGTGAGTAATTTGAATGTCGAATAATATAGCAAATAATTACTCATTACAAAACTACACTTACAGACTGCAAAATTTAAAATATTACAACCAAACAAAGCACAAAACCTACATAAACAGATAGGTTTTAATTCAATTTGAACAATTTATCGTAAATGTTTTTAAAATTACTTTTTATCTCGGTCGAACTCATTTTCAAAGATTTTTCAATTGCCACTATACTATTGCCCTGCGTAATTTTATTTAGAATTTCAATTTCATTTGAATCGAGTTTTCTGAGAGAATTTTTTTTCTTAAAATAATCAATAGTTTTTCGAGCAATATATGAACTCATTAACACTTTGCCGTTTGCCGCGTCTTTAAGAAAGGAAATAATTTTTTCCGGAGGAGTGTTCTTAACCAAATAATTGCCGGCTCCGGCAGACAATGCTTCAAAAATTCTATCATTTTCTTCGTGCAAGGTTAAAACTATTATAACGAATTTTTCCGAAATTGATTTTAATTTTCTAATTCCTTCTATTCCGGAAATTCCGGGCAGATCCAAATCAATTAAAATTATATCAGGATTTAAGTCGGTAATTTCACCTTCGAAATTTTCAAAGTTCTCGTAAGTGCCTATACACTTGAAAGACGGCGACGTATTGATAAGTGTTTGCAGCCCTTCGCGGATAGTTTTAACATCTTCAACAATTACGACTTTTTTCATATAATGATTTAGTTTAAGACGATGTAAGTTAAACAGAATAAAAAAATTTGGTAACTACATAAAAGGATGGTTTTTTATTTTATGTCCGGCAAATTAGGCAATTTGCTACATTATTTGATAGGTTTATACGAGTCCTTCTTTTAATGCTTTTACAACGGCTTCCGACTGAGAATGCACGTGCATTTTCTTATATATATTTCTAAAATGAAATCTTACCGTATCAAGACTTACATTTAATTCATCGGCAATAGCCTTATAACTATTGCCTTCAACCAATCCGCTTAAAACTTCTTTTTCGCGTTTTGTTAAAGCAATGTTTTCGGCATCTTTGTGGAATGGTTTTGTCTTTTGAAAATAGTCGACAACTTTTCTTGCTATATTGCTCGTCATAGGCGCGCCGCCTTCGTGAGCGTCTTTAATCGCATCTAAAAGTTTTGCGGGAGGTGTTTTTTTAACTAAATAACCAGAAGCTCCGGCACATAATGCTTCAAAGATCAAATCATTTTCATCATAAATCGTAAGTATTAAAATTAATATTTCATCGGAAATTTTTTTTATTCTTCTAATTCCTTCAATTCCAGAAATTCCCGGCAGATCGATATCCATTAGAATAACATCCACTTTTAATTTTGTAATTTCTTCCAAAAGATCTTCACAGTTAGAAAAAGCCGCAACGCATTTATATCCGGCAGTTCCGTCTATTAAAAGTTTCAAACCTTCTCTGATTGTCGTACTGTCTTCTACAATAATTACATTTATCATATTAATTTAATGTTTAATTTATCTTATATTACCAATATACCTAACAACTGTTCCTTTACCAACCTCAGAATTTATTATTAATTTTCCGCCAATAATTTTTGCCCTATTCTGCATATTTTTCAAACCGTTGCCTAATATTTCATCATCTTTTTTCAAATAACCGGTTCCGTTATCAGATAACACCATTTCCAGTTTTTTACCTTCAACTTTGGCGTTGAGTAAAATTTCCGAACAATTACTGTGTGTTATGGAATTATTTATTGCTTCCTTAAAAATAAGAAATAAATGCTGACGGTGTTCCATAGAAAGCGAAACCTTTTCTAATGACTTAAGGTTTTCTGATCTGAATGATATTGAAGTATCCGCAAGTAATTCAGAATATGTATCTTGCAACCTTAAAATAAGATCATATAGAGAATCTCTTTGAGGATTTACAAGCCATACGATATCGCTCATTTTATCAATTAAGTATCTTGATTTTATACTTATTTTATTAAGGTTTTTTGTAACGTCTTCGTCTTTATTGTTAAGCTTTGTATTTATCACTTCGCTAAGAATTGAAATTTCTGTCAAACTTGAACCAATATTATCATGAAGATCGGCGGCAAGTTTTGTCCTTAATCTTTCAACCGAAAGCATATTCTTTACTTGAGTAACAATATAATAGATAACCAATGCTGAAATTGTCGCTAAAATTAAAAGAATAAACCACCAGGTTTTCCAATATGGAGTTAAAATAATTATTGTTAATGTTGCGTCTTTCCTGCTCCAAACTCCGTCATTGTTGGAACCTTTTACGTGGAAAATATATTTCCCTTCAGTAACATTTGTGTAAGTAGCTTTATTTGTATTTTGAGGGAGTGAATGAGCCTCGTCATAATTATCTAAATAAAATGAGTACAGATTTTTTTCCGGAATTGTATAATCCAGCGAAGCAAATTCAAAATCGATTTTATATCTATTATAAGGCAGTGTTATTGTTTTGGATTTACCAAATGAATTTACATTTATAACTTTCTGTCTGTTTGGAAAGTCGATTGGAATTATTGTGCAATTGGTAATATAAACCGGAGGAATATTGTTATTTTCTACCAACTGGCTTGGTATAAAAGAATTCAATCCATTTATGCCGCCAAAATAAAAAGTTCCGTCTTTTGCTTTATGATACGCACCCCAAAAAAATTGGTTACTCTGCAGTCCGTCTCTTGTATCGAAGTTTTTAAAATTTTCTTTTTTAATGTTGAATTTAGAAATTCCGTTATTTGTGCTTAGCCAAAGATTTCCTGCATCATCTCCTATGATTCCATATATTACATTATTCGGAAGTCCTTCTTTTTCCGTAAAATGTTTAACAGAATATTTTTGATTTTCCTTATAATCTTCAAATAAAATTTTGTTCAATCCGCCGCCGATTGTTCCCGCCCATATTACAAGTTTATTTTCAGTCGTACTAACTTTATCTTCATATAAAGAAATTACTCTGTTATCACTAATACTGTTAAGGTCGCCCGGCATGTTCAAATATTTTACGACTTTTATTCCCGCTGTTTTATCATTTTCATTTTCAATAATAATTTGATTAAGTCCTTTCCATGTGCCGATCCATAAATTTCCGAATCTGTCTTCTATTATACATTTGGATTGAATTCTGTCATCGCTTATATTTGTCATTAGCGAATCATTACTTGTAAAGTGCAGTATTTTATTGAATTTATCATTGTAAACATCCAATCCGTTTTCAGTCCCAATCCATAATCTTTTCTTTGAATCCATAAAAATCGATTGGACAATATCATTGCTTATTGAATTTTTATCATTAGGATTGAATTTGTAAACTTTAACATCTTTAATAACAGAATTTTTTGTATTGGGTTGGAATGTAATTTTATTTAAGCCACCCGACCAAGTTCCTACCCATAAATTTCCTGGTACATCCTCAAAAATTGAGGTAATGCTTATTTCGCTTAAGTTAAGATTTTTATTTATCTTGTTTCCAAAATGCTGGAAAGTGTTTTGATCTTTATCGAATCTATTTAAACCTTTACCCAATGTGCCAATCCAAATATTTCCGTATGAATCTTCGGAAATTGCTCTAATCATGCTATGACTTAAGCTGTTTTCATCCGATGGATTATGATTAAAATGTTTGAACTTACGATTTATATTTATTTTATTGACTCCGCCGCCAACGGTTCCTAACCAAACCAAATTATTTTTATCTACATAAATTGTTCTTATTAAATTCTTGCTTAAGCTTTTCAGATCGGAGATATTGTGTGTGTAGTTAATAAATTTTTCGGTAAAAATATTAAAAATGCTCAATCCGCCTTCGGTTGCGATCCATAATATATTCGAGTTGCTTAAATTTAGATCAGTAATATTATTGTTTACCAAACTTGTTGAATTTTCTTTGCTTTTAAATTGAGTAACTTCTTTTGTTTTTTTATCAATTCTATTTAAACCGCCGTTATAAGTACCAACCCAAATAAATTTTTCAGAAGATGTAAGAGCCCAAATAATATTGCTGCTCAGTTTATTCTTTTCCGATTCAACAGAATATTTGGAGATTTTATTCGTACTTTGATCAAATTCAAGCAAACCGCCGCCTTCCGTTCCAATCCATAATTTTTTTCCATCGAGTAATAATGAGCGTACAGCGTTTAGTTGGGGACTCAACTGAATTGAATTATTTATTAAAATTTTATTGAAAATTCTATTTTTATAATTAAACTCCGCAATACCTTTGCTGTTTGTTCCAATAAGTAAATTTCCGTTAGTATTTTGAATTATTGTTCGAATATTATTTTCACTTAACGAATTTGATTTTTGCGGATCATTTAAGAAATGCTCAAAACCATTTGTCTCATAATTATATTTATTTAGTCCGCCGCCGTTCGTACCGATCCATAAATTAAAGTCGCTGTCTTCAAATATTGTCCAAATAAAATTATCAGAAATTGAATTAGGATTGGTGGGATCATTTTTATAAACCAAAAAACTGTAACCGTCATATCTGTTAAGTCCGTCTTCGGTTCCAAACCATAAAAATCCTTTACTATCTTTTAGAATAGCGTGAACGGTAATTTGAGAGAGTCCATTTTCAATGGAAATTCTGTCAAACATTAAATCATTATACTGGTCCTTTGATGAGCTGAAATTTCCTGACTGGCAAAAATAAATGCTGTTAGAATTAAGAAACAAAAACAGAAATAAAAAAAATAATTTTCTATTAAATATTGTAGGCATTTTAATTCATTTATAACTCTAATGATTATTAAAATACTAATAAAATATTATTTTTATAATATTAAATTTATAGCGAACTTAATTTCGTAATAATAATTTCAAAAACATCAAAAAAGAAGATTCATTATCAAATGATTTCAAATATAATTCAAAATTCCGCGCTTAAAAAAATGAATGAGATTTTAGAAATATTAAGCTCGAGCGGAATAAAAACCGGGAATATTGAACTAAAGCCATATAATTATGAAATCGATTCGTTTATAAATAAGAATAAATATAAAGTGCAGGTTTACTTTGGCAAAAAAGGATTAAAGGTCGTTATTCAGGGAAATCAATTATCTCCGGATTACCATAAGTTGAACAATTTGGTAAATAATAAATTCACCTTAGATTTTAAGGAAGAACCGGAAAAAACTTACGCCGAATATATCGGAACCGACGAAAGCGGTAAAGGAGATTTTTTTGGACCGTTGGTTATAGCCGGATTTTTCGTGAATGAAAATATTCAAAACTATTTGGCGGAAATTGGTGTTAGGGACAGCAAAGAATTATCCGATACAAAAATAGACGAATTAGCAAGTTTAATTAAAAGCAAATATCCAAAAAATTATTCGGTTATTTCCATTAAACCCGAAAAATATAATCAGCTTTATGAAGAATTTAGTAATTTAAATAAATTACTAAATTGGGGACATTCAAAAGTTATTGAAGAAATTTACCAAAATTTCAAAACCGAAACAGTAATTGTCGATCAATTCAGTAAAGCGCCGTTGAATATTTCGTTAAACAACAAATTTGCGAATGTTAATTTTATCCAAATACCCAAAGCCGAAAAATATTACGGAGTTGCGGCGGCTTCAATTCTTGCGAGAAATGAACTGAATAATTGGTTTAATAAAAAAAAATGGGATGGATATAAAGTTTTAAAAGGCGCGTCAAGTGAAGTAGAGATCACCGCAAAAAATATTTATAAAACATACGGAAAAGAAATTTTATTAAAATTAGTTAAGCAGCACTTTAAAACAACGCAAAAAATTTTCGAAAGTTAAAGGTCAATAGATAATATATTTTAAAAATCATATATTTCACCTTACAATTATTTGGATAAAAGATGGCAAAAGTTAAACAAATAAAAAGAATAGCATTACTTACCGGCGGCGGAGATTGTCCCGGTTTAAATGCGGTAATACGCGGCGTCGCAAAACCCGCGCATGATCATGGATTGACCGTTTTGGGAATTCAAGATGGTTTCGAAGGTTTGGTAAACGGCAAAGCTTGCGAACTTTATAATAAAGATGTTTCCGGAATATTGGCTCAAGGAGGCAGTATTTTAGGTTCATCCAACAAAGGCGACCCGTTTCATTGGCCCGAAATTTATGACGGACAAGTTAAAATAGTTGACCGATCCGACATGGCTTTAAAACATTATGAAGCTTGGGATTTGGATGCGCTGATTGCAATAGGCGGCGACGGTACAATGCACATATCAAAAAAGTTAAGCGATATGGGAATGAATATTGTCGGTGTTCCTAAAACAATAGATAACGATCTTGAAGCAACCGATCAGACTTTTGGACACGATTCCGCGGTTTATGTAGTTTCCGAAGCTTTAGACAGATTGCACACAACCGCTTCTACTCATCATAGAGTAATGGTACTTGAAGCAATGGGAAGATACGCCGGATGGATAGCTTTAAACGGCGGACTTGCAGGCGGCGCTGATATTATTCTTATTCCTGAAATACCGTTTTCATGGGACGCAATTTTTGAAAAAGTTACTCAGCGACATATGCAGGGTAAAAGATTTAGTTTAATTTGTGTTGCTGAAGGCGCAAAACCAATAGACGGTGAACTTATTGTAAAGGCTAAAGATATTAAACGAACCGACCCTATACAATTGGGCGGAATAGCCGAATATGTTGCAAAGAAAATTGAAGATACTACCGGTATAGAAACCAGATATACAGTTTTAGGACATTTACAGAGAGGCGGCAGTCCTACACCTTATGATAGAATTTTATCTACTAAATTCGGGACTTATGCAATTGAGCACGTAATTAAGCAAAAATTCGGAAGAATGGTCGCGTTAAAAGGAAATGAAATTGTAAGCGTTAAAATAGAGGACGCAATCTCACGTCAAAAATTGGTAACAAAAAATCATCAATCTGTTGTAACGGCAAAAGCGATTGGCGTAAGTTTTGGAGAGTTGGAATAATTTTATTGCGAAATATTAAAAAATACGTTATTATTTCATTCACAATTTTTTGCTCTTAGTTTATTGGGGTCGTAGTTCAGTTGGTTAGAACGCCTGCCTGTCACGCAGGAGGTCGCGAGTTCGAGTCTCGTCGGCCCCGCTTACAAAGCCTTGTAAAATAATAAATTACAAGGTTTTTTTGTTTTAAAGAGCTTTTAAGTTTATATCTGTTCTATATATTCTTGTCCGATGTTTTCTTAAATGAATTGTTAGTATTACAAGTCATGTATGTTTCGCTAAATTATTTTTATAAACCATTCTATTTCTAATGAAATAAAAATTTCTCTATGTAATATTAATTTCTTTTTTATTAAAATTATCTAAAGGGATTTGAGCAAAAAGTTATAAAATATTTTAAAGAAATTTTTTGAAATTAAATAAGAATGCTAGTTTAAAATTTTGTTTTTCTTTAATAAAATGAAAATTTTAAGTTGTGGTTTGATGTAATTATGTCAAATTATCAATTGGATTATATAAAACATAGCAACTTAAATTTATGCTTTATATATTTTAATTTGCATTACAAGTACTTCTTTTTTCCAAAATTATTGCTCTATTACAACTAAAGTAAACTGAGGTTCTTTAAAAGCTTTGACCAAACTTAATTTCAATATTTCTTATTGATAGCTTTATAACAAGAGTTACTGCCTCCCCCCGCAATGGATAATATTCTTTTATCTTCACATTCTAGACTTTTTTTGTATGTATTGAATTGAATGAATAAAAATAAGCATGAAAATTATTTGTCATTGATAATTACATTACATTTTATGATAAATAATATTTTATAAAAGCATTAAATTTATTTCATCTAAATAGACTTAATAATCCAAGGACGCATAATGAACATTTTTTTTATTGTTTTTATTTCGATTTATACTCTTATCAATTCCTACATATTTATTAGAGGCTGGCAGAGTTTGAGCTATTTACCTTTTCTCAAACCTTTTTATATAATTGTATTTTTACTTTTTTCACTTTCATATATTTTTATAAAAATATTTTCTGAAAAAATTCCTCCGTTTTTACATGATTCACTTTTATGGATTGGCTCATTCTGGTTTGCGTTTCTCCTTTATTTTGTATTGATATTACTTTTGATTGATTTTGTAAGATTGATTAACCATTTTGTACCGTTTCTGCCCGCATCATTGAGTTCGCCTAATAATTTAACAAAACTCTTTTTGGGATTAGGATCAACAATTTTAGTATTACTAATTTGTACGGCAGGATTTATTAATAGAGCAAATATTAGAATAAAAACATTAGAATTAACACTCCCTAAGAAAAACAGTTCGCTTAATGAACTAAACATTGCGATGTTTTCAGATCTTCATCTTTCACCAATTAATGATGAAGATTTTCTAAAAAAAATTATTGCGAAAGTAAATGAATTAAAAGCGGATATTATTTTGCTGCCTGGTGATATAGTTGATGACAAACCGGTTATTCTTAATAGAAATGGAATTGGATCAAGCTTAAAACAGATTGAATCAAAATACGGCACTTTTGCTTGTACAGGGAATCACGAATTTATTAATGGTGCGGATAATTCAGTAAAATTTATGGAAGATAATAAAATTAAGGTTTTGCGTGATTCAATTATTAAAATAAATGATTCGTTCTATATTATTGGCAGAGAAGATAGAGGCGGAAGTTTTATGGGAAATATGAGGAAACCATTAAATGAAATTCTCAAAAATAAAACAGAAAATCTGCCAACAATTTTATTGGATCATACACCTTCAGGCTTAAATGAAGCAAAAGAAAACATGATTGATCTACAGCTTTCCGGTCATACACATAATGGTCAGATGTTTCCGCTTAATTTTATTACCGGATTAATTTATGAAGTAAGCTGGGGTTATCTGAAAAAAGATGATACACAATATTATGTTTCATCCGGAGTAGGCTCTTGGGGACCGCCGGTAAAACTTGCAAGTGACGCGGAGATAGTAAACATTAGAATAAAATTTAATTAGATATTTAAAGAGAAATCTGAAGATTAAAAGTCTTTGTGAACGTATTCTGAATTATATAAAATACTTAAGTCCCAATAAATGAAGAATGGAAAAGATCGACATTATTACTTAGGATCAATTTTTTACTAAACTTAAATCCACAGTTAAAATTCAGGACAAATTAGGTTATTGGTAAATTTTCCTAACAAATGTTTTTTGATAGAAAAAATTATATAGTATTGTCTATTTATAACAATAAGATTTCCATACCAAAAAAATCTTTAGAATTTTATAAAAGATATCTCGTCCCATATATTTTTTTTTTATCTTTCACTCCAAAATTTTAAGTTAATTGGAATTATAGTTTTATGAATACTCAAATCGAAATTGAATCGCCTTGTAATGATCACTGTGACCTCGACGCTGAAACATGTTTATGTAAAGGATGTTTACGAACAATGAAAGAAATTCTTACTTGGAAGTACATGATTGATGATGAAAGAAAAGAGGTAATGGATTTAATTGCAGAGAGAAGACAAAAATATATTAATATTTACGAAATATGACTTCTTTTTTTATTATCAGTGCGAAGTCAAAAATAATTTCTTTATTTGAAAAAGTTCGCAAAATAATTTGCGTAAAAAGTTAAATGATTTTTTTAAATGTGCGTTGTACAAATTATTTTTTGACAAAATATTTGACTGATTCAAATCCTTTGAAATCTGAATCTTGAGTCCAAACAATTGCGTCATTTAACTTAGCCGTTGTATATATTATGCTATCTGCCATTGGCAATTTTTTTTCATCGCTTCGTTAACTAATTTACATTCATTTGGTTTTTATTGTATTAATTTTAATTATCAATTTAACATAAGAGAAATTTATCTTTTTGTAAATTGGATCAAATACTTACTTACATTCTTCACATCGGTTTATATTAAATTTAATTGAGGAATTTCGGCCATTAATGTTTAACTATTAATAGTTGCTCATATGAATAATTATATTTTTTAAAAGTTTTAATTATATTTATGTAATCATATTTGATTATATGATTGATTTTTGATTGTGAAATTAATATGGAAAACAATATTTCCATTTTCGATCTCGAAGAACTTCGAGTATATCTAATAGGAATTAGAAATAATTCTCCTTACCCTCATTTAAATATTTTTGAGTTTAATAAGTATTTCCTCGCCGTACTTAAGTTGAACGACCGCAATATTTCGGAAGCATTTTTATCTGAATTCATAAATGAGTACAAGTTAATTGTGTCTAAAATTGAATCCTTCGGTTCCGATATTGTTCAGACGATTGTTATTCTTAATGAATTAAAAATGATTAGTTCTTACCGATTTTTATTTGAGCCTTTGGCATTTCTTGAGGTTGAAATCCCCAGAATAGAAACGAGTCTAACAAAGTTAAAAAATATTTTGGAAGGTAAAGACCAAATAAATTCTTTTTATAAGAAAGCAGTTTTTCCATTAATTTTTAAAAACAATCAATCCGGTTTTTACGGCATATTGGAATCAGTAACCGTTCGTATCAATAAAACACATTCTTCAAATAAATTCATCATTATTCCAAGCGAAAAAAATATTGAAGAAAATATTTTATCGCAATGTAAAATCTCATGGCAATTTGCTGTTTCGCTTTCCAAAAGGTTTGTTAAAAAGGTTAACAATTATCATGAAGTTATAATAAGCTTTGACAAAAAAGAAGGTTTTTACGAAGGCAGTTCACTTGGTGCCGCGTTAACATTTTCATTCCTGGAAGAAATATTAAAATTTTATAATCCCGCTTATACTTTAAATTTGGTTGGGAATATCGCTTTTACCGGCGGAGTTAGCGAAAATGGAGAATTGCTTAGTACCGGAAAGGAAATAATTAAGAAGAAAATAAACACCATTTTTTTCTCCGATTTAAAAGTTTTCATATTTCATAAAAGCGAAGAAAAATATGCCGAAAACTTCTTGAAAGGTCTTAAAGAAAAATACCCAAACAGAAATCTTAAATTGGAAGTATTTGAAAATATTGAATCAATACTTAACAGACGTGATTTAATAGAAATAAAGAAACAGAAATTAATTATACGTTCGGCAAAATTTGTGAAAAAAAATTGGATGAGCGCGGTTGCCGCAATTTTATTAGCGGTATTATTTTCTTTTCTATACCTAATCGATTTGGATGATAATCCATACTCGTACTATGCTGACGGCAATTTTCTACATATTAGAAATAAAAACGGCAAAACATTATGGTCTTTTAATGAAAGATTATCTAATTACAATTTAAGTATTAATATTGCCCGTCATAATACCAGAATTTTTGATATCAATAATGATGGAATTAATGAAGTAATTAGTGTTAATGAATTTAGTAAAAATGAGAATGCGGAAAGAAGCTTATTACTAAAATGTTATGATAAGAATAAAAAAATAATTTGGGCACATAAATTTTCAGACATTGCCGAATCGAACAGAGGTAAATTAATAAATAGGTACTCAATAATAATTATTGACACATTAACAATGGCAGGCAAAAAATCACTGGTTTTAATCTCAAATAATTCAGATTCGTTTAGTTCCGCGATTTACAGAATAGATTTAAGAACGGGAAAAAGATTACCGGGGACTTTTTGGGCTTCAGGTCATTCTCAAGAAGGCACAATTAAAGATATTGATAACGACGGCATAAAGGAATTTATCGGCGCGGGTTATGATAACGGCTTTCAGGACTTGGTGTTTTTTTCTTACTCATTGGATACTTTAACATCCGTTAGACCTACGACCGATGAATATTTAATTAGAAATTACAAAGTAAATAAAATGAAGTCCTTAATTCTTTTTCCAAAATCTGATTATGATATATACTATGGTGTGAGAACTCCTAGTTATAATATCGGGAGTTTTAATGATAATACAGTAACAAAGAAGTATTGTTTTGGCTCTTCTTATTATAATGATATCGAACAAGGTTCGATCGGATATAGAGTAGATTATAATTTTAAAGACATTGAGGTAATTATACAAAGTAATTTTAGAGCCAGACGAGATTCACTTGTCGCGCATGGCAAATTAAATCCGCCTTTTACCGATACCGATGAATACTGCAATATTATTAAATCTAACATTAAATATTGGAACGGAAAAGACTTTGTACATTATTCGGAATTTAATACTAATACGGTAATTCAACTAAACTATCAAATAATATAAATTATATTTTATCAATCGGATTACTTTCTTAATATCTTATCCATTGGTTTTCCTTTTGCCAATTCATCTATTAATTTATCTAAATAACGAACTTTTTGAATCAGCTTATCTTCAATTTCCTCAACTCTGTAACCGCAAATTACTCCGGTAATTTTTGAAACATTAGGATTTATTTTAGGAGCTTGCGCAAAAAAAGTTTCAAAATCACTTTTAATATCGATCTGCTCTTTTAATGAATGCTTATTATATCCAGTGAGCCAAAAAATAATTTCGTCCACTTCTTCCTTAGTGCGACCTTTTTTTTCCGCTTTTTTAATCAAGAGATGATAAACACCGGAAAACTGCATTTTATATATTCTAGTATTGTTCATTTTATAGTCTCATTTTTTTTGGATTAAATTATAACTTAAATTAGCGCAAAACCAAAAAGAGTTCAAGTAACTTTTAATTTTACGAAATATTTTAACTTTTTAAAATTATAATAAATACTTAAAAATAATGTTGCTCTATAACTTAGATATAAGTTGAAGTTAAAAATCTTAATTAGTTTGATCGAATATAGAAGAAAATATTTATAATAGATAAATTTTCATAACGAGTTAAAAAAATTAAACATATTTTTTAATTTCATTTTAAGGGATTTAAGTGAGCACACAAAAATTATTGAAGAAAGGAATTAAAGCTGCTCTAGCCGGAATATTCACAAGTTTAATTCTTGCAAGCGTAAAAATAATTAGCGGTATAGTCGGTAATTCGTATGCGCTTGTGGCCGATGGTATTGAATCAATTTCTGATGTGTTTACTTCGTTTGTTGTATTAACCGGATTAAAATATGCGGCAAAGCCCGCCGATGAAAATCATCCGTACGGACACGGCAAAGCCGAACCTTTGGCAGCTGCGGTTGTAGCTATTTCATTATTTCTTGCCGCATTTATCATTATTTATCAAAGTATTCACGAAATAATTACACCGCATCACGCGCCGGAGAAATTTACATTAGTCGTTTTATTACTCGTAATTTTTATTAAAGAATTTTTATTTAGAAAGATTATAAAAATTGGTTCAACAATTGAAAGTACCGCGGTTAAAAATGACGCGTGGCATCATAGAAGCGACGCGATTACTTCTTCAGCCGCGTTTATTGGAATTCTAATTGCAATAATAGGCGGAGAAGGTTATGAAAGTGCCGATGATTTTGCCGCTTTATTCGCATCTTTAATAATTTTGTACAACGGTTTCAGATTATTAAAACCCACGCTTTATGAACTTACAGATGCAAATATTTCGGATGAATTGATAAATGAAATCAAGAAAACGGCATTGAAGGTTGACCAAGTTATTGAAGTCGAAAAATGTTTTGTTAGAAAAATGGGATTCGAGTATTATGTAGACGCGCATATTGTTGTAAACGGAAATTTAACTGTAAGTAAAGGTCATTTAATAGCGCATAATGTTAAGGATATTATTATGCTTTCAAATTATAAAATACGAGAAGTATTAATACATATTGAGCCTTCCGAAGAAACTAGAATTTAAATATTTGCAAATTTTTAAACGAGCAAATAAGTTTAAATAAATTTATGCGGAATTAAACAATCATATTATGGTAATATTAATTTTCTTCCAAACAATAAATCAATAAAAGTAAATTTCAATCAATTTCACTTTTATAGGTTAAGAAGTAATTTAGCCGTTGTAAAATAAATCAACAATCCTGTAATATCCACAATAGTAGTTAAAGCCGGACTAGCAACTATAGCAGGATCAAATTTAAATTTTGATGCCGCTAAAGGCAATATTGCTCCAATTAATGTTGATGTAACAACTTGAAGAGAAAGAGCAATTGCAATTGTAACTCCGATATTGTTTAATGTAAATCCATTTGGTATATCACTACCACGCGAAAGGAACATAACTTTTCCCCAAGAAAGTATTCCAAGCGCTAAAGCTAACAAAACCGATATCCGTAATTCTTTCCATAATATTTTAATTATATCTTTAAACGAAACTTCGCCTAATGCCAAGGCACGCACAATTACAGTAGCAGATTGACTGCCGGTATTTCCGCCTGTATCAGCAACCATTGGCATATAAAGCGCAAGTATCATCAAACCGGTTAATGTCGATTCAAAAGAATGAATTATTATTCCTGAGACCAATCCAAGTGCTGCCAGTCCAATTATCCATACTGCTCTATTTTTAAAATGCGTAAATGCAGATGTTTGCAGATAAACGCCTGATTCATGCGAACCGGCAATTGCCATAATTTTTTCAAAGTCTTCAGTTTGTTCTTGTGTAATAATATCTAAAGCATCGTCATGAGTAATAATACCGACTA
Organism: Ignavibacteriota bacterium; assembly: GCA_016713565.1. Classification (NCBI taxonomy): domain Bacteria; kingdom Pseudomonadati; phylum Ignavibacteriota; species Ignavibacteriota bacterium. The sequence continues at coordinate 508,232 of JADJOX010000001.1, read as the reverse complement.
ATACATGATTCATATTTACAACCGGAATTGCAAGCAGATCAAATTTTTGTATTTTTCTCGCCGCTGTTTCCTGATCTTCATCAACATTTGCATAAATTACTTCTTCCTGCATAATATCTTTAATTATGGAATTTGGGTTTGCCATTATTAAATCGGTAAGAGAAACTGCTCCAATTAATATTCTAGATTCATCAATAATATAACTATAATAAATTGTTTCTTTTTTGGGCGCTTCAAGTCTTAATCTATTTATTGCTTCTTGTACAGATATATTTTGCAGGAAAGAAACATATTCGGAGGTCATTACCGAACCTGCGCTTTTTTCAGGATAGGAAGACAATTTTCTTATATCTTCTCTTTCAGCTTGGGCTAAAGCGGGTAATATATATTCCTGTTTTTCCGGTGGAAATTTTTTAAAAAGGTCAACTCTATCATCAGACGGTAATTCAGTAAGTAACTCCGCCAATTTTTTTCTATCAATAATTTCTGAAATTTGAATTTGTAAAGATAAATCTAAATGAGTAAAAACTTCGGCTCTCTTTGGTAATTCCAATTTTTCAATTAATTCCCATACTTCATCAGGTTCAAGCGCGGTTATTAATTCCGCAATTTCGGCCGGATGAATATCTTCAGAAATATCTTTAAGTACTTGCCAATTTTTGGTTTCGATAATTTCTTTTAATTCGGGTAAAAGAATTAAATTTTTCATAGGCATCTCCGATTCTTTAAATCACGGAGATAAACCAATTAGTTTGTGGGGTTATTTCCGTAAGAAGATTTTTTGAAATTGTTTATTACTTAAATTAGCGTCAGGTTCATCAGAATCTGGCATTTTAATTTTCTCGCTTTATTGTTAAAAAAATGTGTGTTAAAATAGTATTTTTAAACAATTTATAAAATGCTATAATAATTATTTTTAAAAATATTTTCTTGATTGATCTTCATATATGAAATTTAAGTTACTTAAATAACTATAAAGCTATTTATAAGTTCCAACCATTGGAGATAAAATTTTTTCTTACACTTTTAAAATCTTCATTATTATGTATGTAATAATTTTCCAAATCGATGTAAATTTTATCAGTATTAATATTTGCAACCATTGAATTTATTTTTCTGGTTCCTTCCCATGCGTCATCCTGAAGGGATAGTTCTAAAAACGGTTGGATGTCCGTTTCAAATTCTTTGAATGCTGTTCCAATCAAATCCTTTTGATCATAAATTGGAACTCGAATATTTAATAACATATTTTCACCCTTTACTATATTCTTTTAATAAGTGTCAATATTTTAATTTCATCTGATTTATATCTTTCTTTTTCCCCATTAATAGAAGAATTGTATCCGGTTTAAACTTAAAATCTGCGTCCGGCATTAAAACAAATTCGTTTGTTAAAATGTCTTTTACAGCAATAAGTAAAATGTTGAATTTAGATCTTAATTGAATTTTGCGAAGAGTATTACCTGCAAATTTATCCGGACATGCATATTCAACAATTGAATAATCTTCCGATAAAGGAATCCTTTCAATTAAATTTGGTTCTGATAATCTTGTCGCTATCCATTCTGCAATATCTTTTTCAGGGAATATTATTTCAGTCGCGCCCATAAGCTTTAATATTTGCGCGTGCATATCATTATTTGCTTTTACAATAATATTTTGTACGCCAATTTCTTTAATATGATGCACTGCCAAAATACTATCAAACTCATTATCACCGGTACTTATAATAGCCGTATCAATTGATTGATCCAAAAACTCAGTTAATACAGCTTTATTTTTAATGTCGCCGATTATTGCATCGTTTACGATGTTTTTGATCTTTTCAATTTGATTTGGATCGGAATCTATTGCCAAAACATTTTTACCTTTCTCCGAAAGATTGCGGGCAATATTAAAACCGAAATTTCCTAATCCCAATACAGCAAAGTTTTTCATTTTTAACTCCAATTATGAAATAAAAAGTTCTTCCTCAGGATAATTAAAATGATTACCGTTGGATTTTGTAAGGAATATTAATCCTAAAGCAAATGGACCAATTCTTCCAATCAACATTAAAATTGTGATATAGATTTTTCCAAGGTATGTCAGGTTAAATGTAATCCCTGTCGATAATCCAACCGTGCCAAATGCGGAGGTTGCTTCAAATAGTAATTTAATAAAATCAGTGTGTTCCGAAATTGTTAATAACAATGTAAAAATAACCACGGATGTAAAACCAATAAATATCTGACCTACAGATTTATAAAAGTTACTGAAATTTATACTTCGCTTAAACACTATTACATTTTTTTTATCTTTTATCAAAGCAAATGAAAAAATGGACAGCAATGCAAAAGAAATTGTTTTGATTCCTCCCGCTGTGCTTCCGGGAGATCCTCCAACAAACATGAGTATCACTAAAATAAATAAACTTGATGATGTTAATTGTCCTATGTCGACAGAATTAAACCCAACCGTACTTGATGCGGAAATTGCTTGAAATGAGCTAAATAAAATATTATCAAGTATATTTGCTGAAAATTTATTACCCTCAATTAGAAATACTAAAATACTCCCAATTGCATACAAATAAAACGAGGTTGAAATTACCAATTTGGACTGCAGCGTAAATTTATTTTGGGATGAATTTCTTTTAAATTTCTGTAAAATATCAAATATTACAAAAAATCCGATTGCACCTGAAATGACTAAAAAATTTGTATTAAGGTTAACAATCCAATTAGATTGATATAAAACAAAACTATCAGAGAATAGTGAAAATCCTGCGGTGCAGAATGCAGAGATTGAATGAAATACTGAAATATATAAAGCCTCTCCGATTGAATATTTTTCAATAAAGACAATAAAATATAATACTGTTCCAATCAGCTCAATTACAGAAGCATAAATAACTATTAATTTTCCAAAACCTATTAAATTTATATTTGGTAGCCTTGAAATTGATTCGCGTAAGAATTTTTTACTGCTTATTGAAAATTTATTGCTCGTAAGCATCACTATAATTACGTAAATAGCCATATATCCGATGCCGCCGATTTGAATTAAAATCAAAATGATAATTTGTCCAAAAAATGAATAATATGTTCCGGTATCAACTACAATTAAACCCGTTGTAGAAATTGCGGATGTTGAAGTAAAAAAAGCGTCAATAAAATTTTGTGAAGTCTGCTGTACAGAAGAAATCGGGAGCATCAATAAAAAAGCTCCAATCAAAATAATTATTAAGTAGCCAAAACTTAAAATCTGCACTGGTGTAAATTTTATATTCTTCTTCATTTTGTTGTTATATAAATTACATTATACATTTTGCAACTTACATGCCATTTTGATAGTTCAAAAAAAACACGTAAAAAAAGGTAAATATTGAGGTTATTTTTTAAAGTTGATGAGAAAGTTTCTATTTTGAAAAATATTTTTCAAAATGGAAAAACAGTTATGCGATTGGCAGCGTGAAATGAAATTGAGAACCTTCATGAAATTTACTCTCTACCCAAATTTTCCCGCCTTGCGTTTCCACCATTTCCTTTGCTATAGATAAGCCGAGTCCGGTCCCTTTTTTATTATCAGAACGTACAAATTTCTTAAAAATGTTTTCAAGCTCATCTTGGGATATGCCTGAACCATTATCAATAACTGAATACATTAAATAGTTTTCAATTTTTTCCAATTTAATTTTAATTCTTCCCTTTAGTGAAGAATATCTTATAGCGTTAGTTAATAAATTAACCAAAATCCAAACAGATTTTTCTTTGTCGGCTTTTATTAATGGAGGATTTTCCATTAATTCAAAATCAAGCTCAATCTCTTTTTCCGAAAATAAAACCAATAGCGCAGAAATTGCCAAATCTATCAATTGAATTGGATCAGTCTGTTCAATTATTAAATTAATTCTTCCCGTTTCAACTTGCGCAAAATCCAATAATTCATTTACTACCCTTAATAGTTTTCTATTCTGTAAAGAAATTGCTTCAACTAATTTTATTTGTTCGTCATTTAATGCGCCTAATCTGATATCGTTCAATAATTTCAAACTCAAATTGATTGATGAAATTGGAGTTTTTAATTCGTGCGAAACTGTCGCGATTAAATTTGTTTTTGCCAAATCCTTTTCTTTAAATAATGTAACATTTTTAAATATCAGAACTTTTCCTTTAATTTCACTCTTATTGTTTAAGGCTTTTTCAAGTTTTATTTCAATATTGTCAACATTAAAGTATTGTTCGGAATCTACATCATAAATTTCTATTTGTCCGTTTTTATTATTTTCATTAAATATTTTTTCCCAATACTTATCCAATTTGTCTGAATGTTTCCTTAATTCATAAATATTTTTATTTTGCGTCTGTATTTGTTCTAACGAAAATAACTTTATCGCTTTGGAATTTATCAGAACGATATTATTGTATTCATCAAGAAGTATTATTCCATCATTTAAACCATAAACCAAACTTTCAATTCTTTTTTTATCAAATATTTTTTGATCAATATGCTGCTCCTCAAATTCCTTTAATCTTTCTGTCATTACATTAAAAGCATTTGTCAAGGAACCAATTTCATCGGCTGATTTGAAATTAATTTTCTGATCGAAACTTTTAACTGATATAGCTTTGATTTTGGAAGTAAGTTCCACAATTGGTTTAATTATGTAATTTGGAAATTTTACAAGAAAGAAAAGTATAATTAACAAACTGCCGAAAGAAATTATTGACATAAGCGTTATAACTTTTTCTGATGTATTTTTTGCTATTGCATTTTTGTGAATTATACTATTCATATTTAATTTATAAATATCACCTACAATTTTTCTCATTGAATGAATTTCAGATCCAATACTCGTTTCGGCATTCCGGTTGGAATTGCTGTCTCTAATTATTTTATTTCTGCAATTTTTGAAAAAAACTTCAAGCTGATTAACAAGTTCCAGTTCACCTTTTTCAGTAACATTATTTTTCTGCAGAAGCAATGTTTCGCTAAAATTGGATAATACTTTTAACAATGAGTCTTTCTTTGTCAATTTTTCTGAATAGTTATGAATATCTTTTGAAAGGCTGATCTCTTCGAATTTATCTAATTCCTCAATCATTAAAAACGAATAATCAATTGAATGATAATTATCCTTAATAATTGCTCTAGAGTCTTGGGCAAGTTCGTTTAAAGAATATATGCCGCAAAGTACCAATGCTATAATTGTAAAAATAATTATAGAAAAACTGCCGTAAATTTTTGTTTTTAGCGATAACATCAATATTACTTTATTTCATATTGTTCAATTTTTCTATATAGTGTTGTTAAACCAATGCCCAGTAAATCTGCTGCTTTGTTCTTATTATTTTGTGTAAACGCGAGTATTTTTTGAATGTGCTGTTTTTCCAAATCATTTAATGACAAAATATTATTTACATAATCAGGATTTTCTTGTTGAAAGAAAAACTCCTGCGGGAGGTATTTTGAATAAATATTTCCGTTCTCAGCAAGGATTACAACTCTTTCGCACAAATTTCTCAACTCGCGAACATTTCCGGGGAATGGATACATAATCAGTTTAATATGAAAATCCGGATCAATATTATCAATTGGCTTGTTAAATTTTTTGGAGAAGTGAGTAATAAAATATTCCGCAAGAATCGTAATATCTTCTTTTCTTTCCCTTAATGGGGGCAAATTTAAAACAAAAGTACTGATTCTATAAAACAAATCTTTTCTGAACATTTCTTTTTTAATTTCTTCATCAATGTTTTTATTTGTTGCGGAAATAATTCTAACATCAACCTTAGTTTCCTTTGAATCACCGGGTTTAATAAAAGTATTTGTTTCAAGTACTCTTAGTAATTTTGCCTGCAGATTTACGGACATCTCGCTTATTTCATCTAAAAATAATGTTCCTCCATCAGCCTCTTCAAACAGACCTTTTTTGTTTGAATTAGCGCCAGTAAAAGCACCTTTTTTATACCCGAACAATTCCGATTCCAGTATATCTTTTGGAATACTGCTGCAATTTATTGCAACAAACGGTTTGCCGGACCTATAACTTTCATAATGAATTGCTTGAGCAAATACTTCCTTACCTGTTCCGGTTTCTCCCGTCAGCAGAATCGTTGTATCGGAATCCGTGAATTTCTTTGCGAGTTCAATATTATCTTTTATTATTTTTGAACATCCGATAATATTATCATATTTGAATTTACTTCTAATTTTATTTTCAAGCTTATTTAATTTAGACGACAATCTATTCTTTTCCATTGCCTTTTCAACCGTTGGAATTATTTTATCGTCATCATCTCCTTTTGTAATATAATCAAATGCCCCAAGCTTTATCGATTGAACACCGTCATTTATTCTGCCGTATGCGGTAAGCATAATTATTTCAATCAGCGGATTTTTCTTTTTAAATTCCGGAATATATTCAATACTGTTAATGTTATTTAATCTTACATCGAGTACAATTACTTGAATATCTTCATCGGAAATTATTTTTAAACCGTCATCAATATTTTCAGCACAAAATGAATTGTAATTTTCCAGATTCAATAATTTTGAAATTAGTTCTCTTATTTCAAGTTGATCATCTACTATTAAGATATTTCCTTTGTTCATAAATATTTTTTTTATAAATAATTATATGAATTATGAATTTGAATAAATATACTCAATATTTATGCCTATTAAAATGGCGCATTATTTAATTATTCTTTCCATTTAATAATATTTTTTTTCATTTTGAAAATAATTTTGCCATATTGAAAGTTTTTTTGATAATGAATTATTTTTTAAATAATTGTAATTAAGATAGTTGTTACTTTTATTGTTGACAGATTGCTGCAAATAAGTGATTATTTAACAAGGAATTTAGCGGATATTACTAAAATTGCTTTACAGAATTACTTTTTACCCATCCCAATATTCAATTTAACTAAATTTACGTTTTTTAAATCTTCTTAAACGGCAAATAGTATATCTTCGAAATGCTAATTATCAATTTTACCTATATTTTTCTGTTTACATTGCTACCGACCCGGTAATATGAGTCTTGCCAATATTTTCCAGGAGTAAAATAATTATTAAGTTTTAGCCTTCTAAACTAATTTTTATGATTATAATATTTATAAAAATAATTTTTAAGATTTTTTACAGATTTTAAATAAAACATATAATTGTACATTTATTTGATTAACATCATCTTTTTAACTGAAACATATTTGCCCATTTCTATTTTATAGAAATAAATTCCACTTGATAACTCGGACCCATTAAAATCTACTTCATAAATTCCGGGTGATTTGTTTTCATTTACTAATGTTGTTATTGCTTTTCCTAAAACATCATATACAATAAGTTTCACATTAGCCGTTTCTGGAATAGAGAATTTAATTGATGTACTAGGATTAAATGGATTTGGAAAATTTTGATAAAGCGCGTATGTAATTGGAATTTCCGATATGTTCTTTATATCAGTTACATTTTGTTTATAACCTAAATTAATTTCTGTAAGATTATTTGAATAAATTGTGTAATACAAAGAATCCAATTCTCCGCGAATTCCTTCAGTAATTAAACCAGATTCATTTTTTGTGATGTATGTAATGAACTTATTATTTTCTAAATCAGTTATATCAATAAAACTTTGAATATTTTCTATAGGAATTTTTATCAAGATTTCTGCGTTATCGATTAAACTATAATAATCAGATAAATCGTGTGTGCCTGAAGAATCTCCGGTAACTTGAACATAAAGCGAGAGTAATTCCAAAATATCTTCTGTTGTTGGATTATCAGATAATCCGCTTTCACACAAAATATTTAGATTTACATTTATATGAATATTTTCTTTCAAGACATTATTTGGGAATACAATTTGAGCGCCTACGAGCATATTGTAAAAGTTTTGGAAAAAACTTAATTCGGTTGGAAGCGTATATTCCGGAAATTCTATTTTATTACCTTCATAAATATTTCCGCTAAATATTTCAATCGGATCATTTGTGTTTCCACAATTAGGCATTTGAATTGAATAACTAATTTTTTTTGCATGTATAATGTTTCTATATACATAACTTAATGGATTTGTCGGTATATAAGAACCAGATAATAAAATATCAAGATAGCCATCATTATTATAATCTCCCCATTTTCCATTTGTAGTATTTAAAATGTTTTCAGATACTTCAGAGAAAATATCATTTCCCTCATTTTTATAAATTTTACTGGAAGGGAGATACGAATCAGTCCATCCATTCATTAATAAATCAAGATCTCCATCATTATCATAATCTCCCCACTCACTTGTGCCTTGAGTAATTACGCTAATAATTAAGGAAGCCATTTCAATAAAATTATTATTAACGTTTTTATATAATATTATTTTTGGACCAGCTGTTATTCCATCGGAGCTAGTAATCCAGCCGCTAAAAAAAACATCAAGATCACCGTCTGAGTCATAATCAACCCATTCAGTTGGACCAGTATCAGAAATAGGAAAAATAACAGTATTTAACTTTAAAAAGCACTATTATTGTTAATCAATATTCCATCACTCAAAAGAATATCTAGATCTCCATCATTATCACAATCCCCAAATTTACATGTACCTTCACCAGCATGTGTAATTTGTATATTGGTATAAGAATAGTTATCATTATTTTCTTTGTTCCATATTTTTAATAAACCATCGTGAGTACTCCAGTCAGTAATTTCTGTTGTTATAATATCCATAATGCCGTCATTATTGTAATCACCACAGTCAAAATTTTGATATTTATTGGGGTTTAGATTTAGATAATTCCACTCGAATGAATTATTTTGTTTATTATAAAAAAATAGAGTTATTTTGTAATCACTATTGACCCTACCATTAACAACAATATCCACATTTCCATCATTATTGTAATCTTCAAGTACAATTTTAAAAATATGATTATAAATTCTCGGCAAAGTTATTTTTGTATTAAACGTATAATTATAATTTTCATAAATAAATAAATCGGTCTTAAGATCTGTTGTAGAATATTTACAAACTAGAATATCCAAATCATTGTCATTATCATAATCTAACCAAAATGCTATATCTGGGTCTTGCAAGTTAATATTAGTTTGTGGCGTAAAAAATTCTTGTGAGTAAATTGAAGAATTGAAAAGAATTATAAAAAGAAGGTTTAGTCTTTTCATAACAACTCCATGTTCGAAATATAATTTTATTTAAAAATAAATAATTAATAAATAAACAACCATGAATTTGAATAATTTATTTAATTAATATCATTTTTTTAGTTTCTATAAATTTTCCCGCTTGAATTTTATAAAAATAAATTCCGCTGCTTAAATAACTTGCATTAAATTCTACTTCATAATTTCCGGGCGATTTGTTTTCGTTAACCAATGTTTTTATTTCTTTACCTAAAACATCAAATACAATAAGTTTCACATTTTCCTTTTCACTTTTTACGTTTTCCGGAATACTATATTTTATCTTAGTTGTTGGGTTAAACGGATTTGGGTAGTTTTGGGATAATAAATAATTATCAATTAGAACAATTTTATTGTTTTCAGTTTTAGTAATTATATAATTCAATTGGTAAATTTCTAATTTTACATCATAATTAGTTCCATAATCATGAATAAGTTTTTCACTAACTACATATATTTTTTGATCATCTAAAAGTGATTTACTATTTAAATAAAAGCCATGTTTATTGGCATCAGAATGAATAATTTTTTTATTTGAGCCAAATTTAATAGCTTCATTTGTAAATATTTGTATATACTGATCCCAGTAAGCAATAAAATTATTATTCTCATCCTTATAAATTTCAGGAATATTCTTTAGATTATAATCATATATATTTTCATTAACTTTCAGTATTGGGGTAATAAACTCTCCGCTACTCAACATTATTCTAGTATAAATATTGTAATCTCCAAACTGCCATATAATAATAATTTTATCTAGCAAATTTTCATTATTATCTTCAAGTTCAGTTTCCTTATTTATTTGAATGACTGGGCCTACTTTGTTCCCTAATGTATCAATAAGTTGACCTCTTATTTCAATTTGATAGTCATTATTAAACATTTTCCAATAAATAAAATATTTTCCATCGTTTGTAGTTTGAACATCAAAATTTTTTATCTCAATATAGCCACCAATATTTCCCATTAAACCAGTAACTTGAATTTTGTTACTTATTGGGTTTCCCTTATTTGAATATAATCTGCTAAATATTGCTGTATCGTCATTAGAAGAACATGTTACAATGAATTTATCTTCAATGGAATTAATTTTAATGTTTTTAATTGCCGATCCGAAATCAATATTATTTTCAATTTTTTCACCTTCCATAGAATATACTTGCACGTAGGCTCTACTATCATTAAATCTATTATCTATCCAACCAATCATATAATTACCATTTTTTTCAAAAGAAACTGATGGTAAAAGTTGATCCGAGTTTGTCGTATCATCATTTACCTTATAACTTGAACCAATTAAATTGCTTTGAGAATCAATTTTTTGCGAATAAATATCCCAATTACCATTTCTATCATCTTCAAAAACAGTTACTATATTTTTATCATTATCAATGGCAAAATCCGGGTTCCCTTGGAATGCATAAGGTATATCATCATTTATTTTAAGAATTGGTTTTTTAGCGCTCTCACTTTTAGGTAGTATTTGTGAACAAATATTAGTACTATATGTATCTCTTTCAAACCAAGAAACTAATATTTCTTCATTTTTTAGTTTAGCAAATTTAAACTCAAAATTTCCAGTATCAGAATTAACATAAACAGGATTGTCAACCTCTTCTCCTTGATAATTATATCTTTGATAAGTCAAGTAATAGCCATAAATCCCGCCACTACCATCGCATCCAGGTCCAAAACAATTTTCATTTATTACATAGAATTCATTTTTAAGAAATATTACATTAAAATCTAAACCGTTACTAACTTCTAATGTATTTTTTTGTATTCCATTGTTGTCAAATAAAACTATTTTAAACATTCTTTTGTATTGTTCTCGTAATGAATATAATAACGCAACACTATTTGAATCTATTGTTTGAAATTCAAATTCATTAAAATAATCTGCGTTTTCTGTAATTAGATATTCATAAATTTCATTTTCGAGAACATTAATAATTTTAACTTTGTATTGTTTATTGTATTCCCATAGAGTATAAAATATTTCTCCGTTTTTAATGGGGAATAATTGGATTAAATTAAAGTTGTCTTCTGGCTTCAAATCAAGAATAAAATTTCTGCCAACAATTGATCCCCAAATATTAAAGTTTTGAAAGAAAAGTGTATCAGTATCGTTTTTTTTATAACCTACTAAAAAATTTCCATCTGAAAACGGAGCAAAAGAAAAATATTGTAATTTATATAAAGAGCTATCACTTGATAAATTAAAACCTAAAAGTGTATCTAAACTTATATTTTCACCTATTTTATTTCCATTTTTATCATATCTTTGAAGATATTCTTTATAATTACTTGTCCAGGTTACAATAAACTCATTTCTATCATTAAGTAAAATTTTCCCCATATAATAGGATTTATCAGAAAGCGGATTATCCGTAACTTTAATATTTATTCCATTTTTTTCACCGCTTCCAGAAAAAATTTGAGCATAAATATTTCTGTCTTCATTCCTAGAATCAACCCATGCAAGTACTGAAACTCCATTTGAATTGTTTGCAAATTCTAAACTTCCTTTACTAGAATTATGTAATCCAGCAGTATCAATACATACATTAAATTCCGGAACTATTGTTCTAAACAAACTATCCTGCCCAAAATTTACCGAAGCAAAAAAAAGTAGGGAAATGACCAAATAATAAATTTGTGTTTTCATAATATCCCGTGTATTAACTTTTACTTCAACAATACCATCTTTTTAGTTTGAACAAAGTCGCCGGATTTTAATTGATAATAATAAACTCCGTTTGCAAGATTAGAAGCATCAAAGTTTACTTCATAATTTCCGGGAGATTTGTTTTCGTTAACCAATGTTTTTATCTCTTTTCCTAAAACATCATATACAATAATTTTCACGTTTGCCGTTTCACGTTTTTCGTTTGCCGGAATACTATATTTTATCTTCGTTGTTGGATTAAATGGATTTGGATAGTTTTGGTAAAGTGAAAGGCTTTTAGGTAAGTTTTCTATTTCTTCGTTCAAATCTACAAGTATATCTTGATAACTAAATACTTTTGCAAAGATTCTGCCGTCACTTACCCATGTTAAATATAATTTTCCATTGCTTAATTTAAGTTTGTATTCGGACATTATTCCTAATTTACCCTCATTAAAATTTTCAATTGTATAGCCTATTTTTCCACCATATTTATTAAAAAACTGAATATAAATTATTTGAATTAGTTCTCCATTATCATCCCATGAAACAACAAAATTTCCTTCTTCATCATGTTCTACTCTTACAATTGGTCTATAAATATCATAAAATCGTTGAGTTAATACGGAAAAATTTTCTAAAATAATTTTTGATCCAAAGGATATTCCGTCTTTAATAAAAAATTGACCAACAATTGCATCAAAATATGATGTAAGAATAGTTTTCCATGGAACAAGAATCAGATCAGAAGATTGTGTGTTTAACTGACGTTTATAATTGTAGTCACGATAAGTCCGATTGCAAATACTAAAATTATTTCCAACTTTATTGCCTTCATTATCAAAATATTGACCCATTAATTCTACACTATCTTCATTAAAGTAATCTTTTTTATAATTCCATGTAATAATAAATTCTTTTGATTTTGAACTGCGAATTTGTATCCCATCAAATGCTCTAGTCTCAGCACTTGAATTTGAATTTATTTTAATTATAGTGTCTACTGGTTCTCCATTATTTGCAAATAGTTGTCCATAAATATTTTCATTATATTCAGTTCCTTCTCCCCATGTAAGAAAATATTTATCTTTAAGCGATATACCTTTTGTATAAGATAAGGTAGAAAACCTCATTTCTGAATCGTCATCGATATTCGCAAAACATAATTTTTCACCAATTTTTTCCCCATTTTTGGAAAAAATTTGAGAAAATAATTTCTGATTAGGATTATACTCATAATAAATCAAAACAAAATTATCATTTGATAGTTTTAGATAAAATAAGGGATACCTCTTCAATTGTAAATCTGTTTCTTCGTTAGCAATCTTACCATCTGCATCAAATTCTTTTTGATAAACACCTATGTTATTTATATTCTTTTCATCTTGTTCTCTATTGTCACTCCACATTATCTTAAAGTTTCCATTTGATTCTGGATAAATATCAGAAGAAAATATCCTAGAATAATTGGGACTATTACTCATATTAATTAATTCACTTACTTGCCCGTTTAAGTTATATGTAATTCCATAAATACCTTTATTCTTATTATTTTGAAAATTATTTCCAATTGATCTTTCCCATGTTAGTAAAATTTTATTATCATTTATTAAGTGGCTTTGTAAATTTAATTTTGCATAACTAAACTTATAAATATCATCTTCAAAATAAGTTGGCTTATATAATGAATCAGTACTTGAATAAACTATAATAGCGTTGCCAATAATTGATCCATTTAAATTGAATTTTTGGCCTATTACAGAAGACCGAACTTTTCCATTTTCAAATATTTCATAATTAGTACCAAAGATAAAATTAGTACTGTCATTTACAAATAATACATTATGAAATAATGATAAATTTTCATCTATTTTTATCGAGATTAAACTATCCGTATTATTTATTGAAATTAAATGTAAGTTTAAATTAATTTGATTATTTAGTAATTTTGAAAAGAAGAAAAATAAAATTATTTTTATTGTATGTAATTGAACAATTATTTGAGTTAGAATTAAAATATTGTAATGAATCTTGAATTGTGAATATTTCAGAAATCGGATCACAATTTGAATTAAATAATTGCCCAACTTTTTTTGTATAAATCGTACTTTCTGTCCATGCAGCTAAAAAGTCTCCTTTATTATTTATACAAATTTTTGGGGAATTTCCCGATGAAATCGGTTTTATTTCATTAATCCTATTTCCATCGATATCAAATTTTTGAACGAATATTCCACGATTTAAATACCTATTTTCATTTGCAACTATAAAATTCCCCGTAGAATCTGATGAAACAATAAATCTATCTAAATAACTTAGTATAAATATTTTAGTCCACCCCTTTACTAAATCGCCATATCTGTCATATTCCTCATAAACAACATAATAACCATCATCTTTACAAATTCCAAAAACCTTAAAACTATTATCTCTATTAAAAATTATTTTTGGGGAAAAATCTACGAGTGAATAATCATTTAAAGATAATTCCTTAAAAAATCTTATGTTCTTTTTTAATAATATTCCTTCATTGTTGTACAAATTTCCATAGTATCTGCTTTCATAATCTCTCTCCACATCTCCTTTCCAGTATACAATATAGTTTCCGTCTTTATGACCAGATACTTCATGATTTGTAAGTTCAGCACTTTCGGGACCATCTTCCCACGTTTTTACTTCAAATTCTTCTATAACAGTTTTTAATTGAATATTTTGGCTAATCAGATTTGTAGAAAAAAATACGGTAATAAGAAAAATAAATTTCAAGAAATTCTTCATGTTTTCTCCTTATTTCAGCAGCATCATCTTTTTTATTGAAACATATTTTCCCATTTCTATTTTGTAGAAGTATATTCCCGATGCTAAATTATTTCCATTGAACTGATATTTATAATGTCCCGCTTCCAACATATTATCCGTAAGTGTTGTTACCAATTGACCAACTACGTTATATACTCTCAGCTTTACTGTTGTTTTTCCTTTACATCAAACTCTATATTTGTCTGCGGGTTAAACGGATTGGGATAATTTTCATATAACTTAAATTCTTTGGGTAGTTCTGAATTATCTGCTATTCCGGTTGTGTTTAATGCGGCAATATAATTTTCTTTTGTTAACGTATCTGTTTTACTTGGATTAGAAATTATTAATGTAACCGTAAATGAATCGGGGTAAGCATAAGTATGAACCGGATTCTTTTCAATACTTGTTTGTCCATCGCCAAAATCCCAATGCCAATTAAAAATGTTTCCAAATGAAGCATCCGAAAAGTGAACAGTAAGAGGAAATTTACCGGATAAAGTATCAGCGGAGAAACCGGGAACAATGTAATGAGACATTCCGGAATTAAAATTATTCCCTCCTGATTTAGGCCATGGACTGTCGGCTAATCCCGTACTTTCAGAAAATATAGCATAGAAATAATAATCATCTGATCCAAAATATATTGTTCCGTCATTACCTATAGCCGGTGTAGATCTTATTGAATTACCAGTTTTAAATTCCATTTTTTTATTCCATCAGGATTTATTGCGTATAATTTATGATCATCAGATCCAAAATATATTGTTCCATCATTACCTATTGCAAGTGAAGAGATTATACTGAAGCCATCATAAAATTCCCATTTTATTATTCCATTCTGACTGAATGCATATAAAAATTCTTCGCTACCAACATAAATTGTTCCATCTTTTCCTATTGCCGGTGATGAATATATGTACGAACCAGTTTGATATTCCCATTTTATTGTTCCATCCGGATTTATTGCATATAAATTATTATCACTAGATCCAATATATATTGTTCCATCTTTTCCTATTGCAGGTGAAGAATATATGTACGAACCAGTTTGAAATTTCCATTTTTCAGTTCCATCCGGATTTATTGCATATAAATTTTTATCATACGATCCAAAATATATTGTTCCATCATTACTTATTACCGGTGAAGAATATATGTTCGAACCAGTTTTAAATTCCCATTTTTTTGTTCCATCAGGATTTATCGCGTATAAATTATAATCGGTTGATCCAACATATATTGTACCATCATTACCTATTGCCGGTGATGAAATTATTCCATAATCAATATTAAATTCCCATTTTTTTGTTCCATCCGGATTTATTGCATATAAATTATTATCACTAGATCCAATATATATTGTTCCATCATTTCCTATAGCCGGTGAAGAATATATGTACGAACCAGTTTGAAATTCCCATTTTTTGTTCCATCCGGATTTACTGCATATAAATTATATGCAGATCCAATATATATTGTTTCATCGTTGCCTATTGCCGGAGAACTACTTATATGATTACCAGTTTTATATTTCCATAATATTTCATTGGCTATACTAACAATTGTCAATGACTTATTTCCTTCACTATCAGTAACTTGTAAAGAAATAATATATTCTCCATGAATTTTGGGAATTTCTATTTCACAAATAACTGATGTTGAACCTTTTATATTTAATCCTATTTCATTTGGTTTTTTAACGACACTCCATAAATAACTTAAGCTGCTTCCATTGTATGATGATGATGGTGATGCATCCAAAATAATTTTACCAAAAGTCATTGAAAAATAATTCTTAATTACTCTTGCTTTAGGATTTAATATATATTCAGAATTTGCGTTGTTATAAATATCTTTTCTGAACTTAGGCCAAGGACTATCAGCCAATCCCTTGCTATCGGTATTAATTGCATAAAGTTTGTTTTGATGACCGGAAGTAACTAAATAAAGAGTACCATTTTTATTTATTGTTGGTGAAGAAATTGAACCATATAATTTATAGCCCCATTTTTTAGTTCCATCCGGATTGAGTGCATATAAATTATTATCATAAGATCCAATATATATTGTTCCATCTTTTCCGATTGCCGGTGAAGAATATATGTACGAACCAGTTTGAAATTCCCATTTTTTTGTTCCATCCGGATTTATCGCGTATAAATTATTATCATAAGATCCAATATATATTGTTCCATCTTTTCCTATTGCAGGGGAAGAATATATGTTCGAACCAGTTTGAAATTTCCATTTTTCAGTTCCATCCGAATTTATCGCGTATAAATTATTATCCCATGATCCAACATATATTGTTCCATCATTTCCTATTGCCGGTGAAGAATATATATACGAACCAGTTTTAAAATCCCATTTTTTGTTCCATCCGGGTTTATTGCGTATAAATTATTATCCCATGATCCAACATATATTGTTCCATCTTTTCCTATTGCAGGAGAAGAATATATATCATCAAAAGTTTGAAATTCCCATCTTTTTGTTCCATCAGGATTTATCGCGTATAAATTATTATCTTCTGAACCGATATATATTGTTCCATCATTTCCAATTGCCGGTGAAGATTCTATTCCACCACCACTTGGAAAATCCCATTTTTTTGTTCCATCCGGATTTATCGCGTATAAATTATAATCGGTTGATCCTACATATATTGTACCATCATTACCAATTGCAGGAGAAGAACGTTTAATAATATTAGTTTGAAATTCCCATTTTTCAGTTCCATCCGAATTTATTGCACATAAATTTTTATCATATGATGCAATATATATTGTTCCATCATTTCCAATTGCAGAGGAAGAATTTATGTACGAACCAGTTTGAAATTCCCATTTTATTAAATTATTTACTTCTACAACCATAGATGCTGTTTTACCTTTTTCGTTTTTTGCCTCTAATAGAAATATATATTCTCCTCTATTCTTTGGAATATTAACTTGGATTACCGCAGAAGTTGAATCAGTTAAAATTACTGAGCTTCCTTCCGGGTTTTTTTTTATTTTCCATAAAAATGTAAGCTGTTCGCCATTCGGGTCATATGATGGAGTCGCATCAAGTGAAATTGTTCCGGAACTATCTAACTTAAAATGATTTTCCGCGACAAGAGCATAAGGGTAATTTTCAATACTTCCGGTATTTTTTAAATTTTGTCTAAACTTAGGCCATGAACTTTTTGATAGTCCTTTATCTTTAGTTGTTATTGCATATAATTTTTCATTTTTATTTATAAGTAAGGTTCCATCAGACATCATTGTTGGTTTACTATTAAAATAATGGTTTTCATCTTTAGTATGCCATAATTTTTCACCTTCCAAATTAAGTACTTCTATAAAATTACTTGGGAAATAAATAGTCTCATCATTACACAATATTGGGAATGATCTAGTTTGTAAATTTACCTCCCATTTAAAATCAGCTTTTTACTATAACAATAATTATAATAGTTAATACCATCCTCATTTTGTGTAGAATACTGAAAATAAATATTTTCATATTGGTCAATAAGAATTGGGAAATTATCTGGTTGATAATAATTTCCCCAAATTGAAAGAGAATAATTGTCAATGTATAATACTACACTGCCATCTCTATTTAACGCATAAATTTTATTTTCACTTTTGCTTGGTACATAAATTATTCCATTATAACCCAATGCTGCTGATTCAAATCCATTGCTTCCATATGATGAATAATTTGTTTGTAATTTCCAGTTTACAATTCCATCTTTGCTGAATGAGTAAAATACATTATCATCTGATCCAATATATATGCTTCCGTCATTTCCTATTGCCGGTGATGGTTCTATTATTCCCCCGGTTTTATATTTCCATTTTAATGTTCCATCATTATTTATTGCGTAAAAACAACTATCGTATGATCCATAGTATATTGTTCCATCTTCACTTATTGCAGGTGATGAATTTACTTTTCCTTTTGTCTCATATTTCCAATTTAATGTTCCATCCGGATTTAGCGCATAGAAACAACTATCGTATGATCCAAAGTATATTGTCCCGTCATTCCCTATTGCCGGTGATGAATAAATTATTCCTTCAGTCTTATATTTCCACTTTTGTGTTCCATCCGGATAAACAGAATACATACTGCTATCGTTGCTCCCGAAATATATTATTCCGTTATCATCTATTGCCGGAGATGAGTTTATTTTGCCGGACGCTTGAAATTCCCAGATTACTGTTCCCGGTGTTTGAGCAAATATATTACCAAATATAAATAACAATAAAATTATTGTTGTCTTGATATATTTATTCATACTATCACCTTTGAGTAAATCCAATATCTATTTTTTAATAAATTCAATTTTAATTTTATT
Organism: Ignavibacteriota bacterium; assembly: GCA_016713565.1. Taxonomy (NCBI): domain Bacteria; kingdom Pseudomonadati; phylum Ignavibacteriota; species Ignavibacteriota bacterium. The sequence goes on along the minus strand of JADJOX010000001.1, from coordinate 489,228 downwards.
TCAGCAGCATCATCTTTTTTACTGAAACATATTTTCCCATTTCTATTTTATAGAAATATATTCCCGATGCTAAATTATTTCCATTGAACTGATATTTATAATGTCCCGCTTCCAACATATTATCCGTAAGTGTTGTTACCAATTGACCAACTACGTTATATACTCTCAGCTTTACTGTTGTTTTTTCCTTAACATCAAATTCTATATTTGTCTGCGGGTTAAAAGGATTGGGATAGTTATTATAAAGTTTATAATCCAAAGCAAGTAAGTGCAAATTCTCTACATTTATGTCCGTAATGGTTCCGTTTACTAAACCATTGTTTTTATTATTTGCCATATATTTTGGCCATGAACTTTTCGCAAGACCTTTGCTTTCTGAAGCTAGAGCGTAAAGTTTATTGTCATCAGAGCAAAAATAAATTGTTCCATCATCTGCAATGGCTGGTGATGAGTAAATTTTACCACCCGTTGGGAATTCCCAAATTCTATTTCCAAGAGAATCAAATGCGTAAAACGTACTATCGATTGTTCCAACATAAATAGTTCCGTCTGATCCCAATGCTGGAGATGAAATAATAGGTGACTTTAGTAAAGTTTCCCATTTATAGTTTCCGGTAATATCAATTGCATAAAGTGCATTTGCACCATGGTACTCATAACTATCGTATTCAGTTCCAAAGTATAAAGTCTCATCCATTCCAACTACTGTGAAACTAGTAAAACTTCTAGAATACTGGATCCATTTACTTGTTCCATCCGTATTTTTTGCAATTATATGTGTATATTGACTTTCACCATCGCCATCAAAATTACTGTAATAAATAGCACCATTGTTTCCAATAGAAAAAGCAGAGATCCAATCAGATCCTCCCGCAAAAAAGTTATAACTTTCATTGTAATAATAAATTTCAGACGATTCAGCAATAAATTTAGTACCAATTTTATTAATACCTAGAATTCGATTTCCAATGAGACTTGTTCTAAAGTTTTCGGTACCATTGGGAAATAATGATACTAATTGAGAATTATTTGTTATAAAATATAATTTGTCGTCTGGTCCAATAAATATTTTGGGATTTCTAATACTAATATTTTCAAATTTCCATTTTAGAGTCCCATCATGATTTATTGCATAAATGCTAGAATCTAAAGAAGGACAGTAAATTGTTCCATTATGTCCAATGGTTAATGTTGCTGAATTGATAAAATTCTTAAAGTCATTTTCATTAGTATTTACATTTTCCCAAAGAACAAATTCCCATTTTTTTGTACCATCCGGATTTATAGCAAATATTTTGTTTTTTTCTGCATAAGTGTAAATTGTTCCGTCATCATCAATAGCCGGTGAGGAATTATAATTGCTCCCAATATTAAAATCCCACTTAAGTTGATTATAAAAATAAACCGTATTATATGAAGAATTTCCATTGTTATCGGTAACTTTTACTATAAAAATATAATCCCCCTTTATTTGAGGAATATTTATTGTAACTATTTTAGAATTTGGGGAAGAAATTGTAATGTTGCTATTTGTAGGTTGTTTAAATACTTTCCATAAGTAGCTTAATTCATCGCCATTAGGATCAAATGAAGCTGTTGCATCAAGATTTATTGTTCCGGAGTTTTGTAGAATTTTTCTATTATTCACAATAGCTAAAGGATAATTAACATTAGAACAGTTAGGATTATTATAATTGTTTTTGCTAGCTTTAGGCCATGGACTTTCAGCTAAGCCCAAACTTGAACAATTTAACGCATATAGATATTTATCACTTGATCCAAAATATAATGAACCATCATTACTTATTACAGCTGAAGTATAAATGCTTCCTTCAGTTGAAAATTTCCAATTTAATGAGCCATCCGTATTTAATGCATAGAAGTTTGAATCCAATGACCCAAAATATATTATACTATCTTTACCAATTGTTGGCGATGATAGAATTTGACCATTTGTGGAAAATTCCCATTTTATTGTTCCATCATTATTCAAAGCATAAAGTTTATTATCTGTGGAGCCAAAGTAAATTGTGCCATCAGGTCCAATTGAAGCAGATGATTTTATTATATTACCGGTTTCGAATGTCCATTTAATAGTTGCATCCGGATTAACCGCATATAATTTATTATTCGCGCATCCAAAATAAAGAGTACCATCCTTATCAACGGATATTGGTGAAGTAGCTTTGAAATCTAATTTATATTCCCATTTTAATTCAGCATATTGATTTAAGGAGTACAAATATTTATCTTGTGTAGAAAAATAAATACTTCCGTCTGGACCAATAACAGGTTGATATTTTAATGTATCACTAACATTAAATTCACTTAGTAGTTTCCCTTGTTTATTTAATCTATAAAATTTTCTAAAAGCGCCTCCATAGATAAAATCATCATTTGTTGTTGGAAGTGTTGAACCTCCGGAGCTCCAATTAAAATTTCCATTGATAATATTTATACTTCCTCCAATATATAGAATTGAATTTTGGTTTATGTCAATTACAGGTTTATCATTTCCATAGAATTTATTTGACCAATTTATTTTCCCATAAGAATTGATTGAATAAATTTTATAATATGAAGAAAAACAAATTGTTGAATCATTTATTAATGCCGGACTGGAAAAATCTCCATTTGTTAATAATTTCCATTTCATTATTGAACTTATTTCAACAATATTGTATGAAAAAAGACCCATTTCATTTGTTACTTTTACTGAAAAAGTAAAATTTGTTCGTGGCGGAATTTTTATGTTTAATGTTGACGAAGTTGAATCGGTTAAAATAAAATTGTTATTCTTTGGTTGAGAAATAACCTTCCACAAAAATGACAATTTGCTATTGTTTGGATCTGTTGATTCTGAAGCATCAAGTAATGCATTTCCATCTGGGTCTGCAAAAACATAATGTGATTTAATAGCTGCGTGAGGTGACTTTGGGTTAAATGCGCTTGAGGAGTTAAAATTATCATTTTTGAATTTTGGCCAAGAACTTTTTGCAAGACCCGTACTTTCTGTTTTTATTGCATAAAGTTTACCATCAATAGAACCAACATATAAAGTCCCGTCATCACCCATTGCCGGGGAAGAAATTATTTTATCATTTGTTAAAAATGTCCATTTCAAAATACCATTTGAATCAAATGCATATAATTTATGATCAACTGATCCAAAGTAAATTGTTCCGTCATTACCAATTAATGGTGATGAACAAATGCTATATCCACCATTATCATCATATTTTGAATCTGTTTTATAATGCCATTTAATATTACCAAATTTATCAACAGCGTAAAATTTGTTATTGTCATAGTCTAAATTTGTAGAGAAATAAATTGTTCCATCAAGTCCAATAGCCGGTGAACTGCAATCGTACCCATCTATTTTAATGTTCCACTTTAAAATTCCATCCGCACTTACAGCATAAAATCCATAATTAATTGCAAAATATAGTGTACCATCACTTCCGATTGCTAAATTTCCTATTATTCCATTAAGTTGTAAACTCCACTTTATTGTGCCATCTGTATCAAGAGCGCTAAGGTATGTTTTATTAGAATAATTTGAACTACAAAAATATATTGTACCGTCATTTCCAGTTGCTAATAATTTAAATGAATTTAAAGAGAAATTGTATTCTTTCTTAATTGTTCCATCATTTGCATTTATTAGTTTAATTCCTTTTTCAGATGCAGAACAAAGCAAATCATCGTTATATATAATTGGTACATAACTTTTAATTTTCCATATAAATATTCCCTTACTATCAATAGCAAATAGACTATCATAATCATTTAAATACAACAATCCATTTTTCCCAACAATAGGTCCTTGATAATCATTAAACCAATTTTTGCAAACCCATTTTTTTTCACCATTCTTATTAATTGCAATTAAATCTCGCGTATTATTTATGTAGATAGTTCCATCATTTCCTATTGCTTGCGAAGTAACTATTTCATTGTAAGTTTCATATTCCCATTTCTTTTCTGAACTGACTTTAATTGTTGCATATGATGACATTCCCAAATTATTTGTTACTTTTACAACAAATTCTGCATTAAATCTTTTCGGTAAATCAAGTTTTAATTTTTCAGATTTTGAATCGATAAATGTAAAGTTAGAATCCGATTGATTAAAAACTTGCCATGTAAATGAAATTGGACGATTATTTGGGTCAAACGATTTTGAAGCATCCAAAACTAATTTGTCGCTTTCTGCAAATACAAAATATTTTTCTACAATTGCTTTAGGAAAATTCTCATTTGAACAATCAAGGTTATTTTGATTATTTTTTAAATATTTTGGCCATCCAATTTCAGCCAATCCTTTACTCTCACTTGCGAAAGCATAGAATTTATGATTTGAAGTACTAAAGTAAATTGTCCCGCTTTCAGATAAGGAAATGGATGATTTTATTTCGCCGTTGGTTCTAATTTTCCTTACTTCTTTACCTTCAGAGTTTAATACATATAAATATGTATCTTCTGATCCAAAATATATATTACCCGAAGAACTAATAGTAGGACTATAATTAATTTTTCCATTTGTTTTAAATTTCCACCTTATTTCTGCATCTGAATTAATTGAGATTAGTGTATCTTTATTGGCAAAATAAAGATTCCCTTCTTCATCAATGGAAGGCGGAACGTTGGATACATTTTTATAAATCCATTTTAAATGTCCGGTTGGATAAATTGCAAATAATTTATTTTCGTTAGTTGAAAAGTAGATTATTCCATCTTTTCCAATTGTTAGTTCGGGATGATTCCACCAATTAAATTGTGGTAAATTTAATTGCCATTTCATTGTTCCATTTGAGTTGATTGCGTAAAGATTCTTATCGTAAAAAAAATAGATAGTCTCATCTGGTCCCAATATAATTGAAACATTATTGTAAATAGGCGCAAAAAATTTCCATTTTATATTTCCATTCATATCAAAGGCATGTAAATATTGGTGAATAAAAACATATATATTACCTTGATTATCAATAATTGGATTTGAATAATCTCCAAGGTAGTCAGTGTTATAACTCCATTTAAAAGATCCATCCGGATTTAATGCAACCAAGCCATAATAATACATATAATAAATAATTCCATTATTCCCTACGACAGGATAAATTTCATCAATAAAGTGTTCTGAAATTGTCCAATCCCATTTCTTATTACCTAATGAATCTAAAGAATATAATTTATCTGAGATAAAATAAATTGAGTTGTCAGTACCAATAGCGGCCGGTGAACAATAATTTCTATCAAGTGAAAATTCCCATTTTTTTTCATTTGAAACATTCACACATTCATAAGAAGATATTCCAAGTTCATTCGTTACTTTAACAGAGAAAATAACTGAACTAAATGCAGGTATATTTACTTCAATTTTAGAGGAAGTAGAATCATCTAATATAATATTTTCATTTTCAGGTTGTTTTAAAACTTTCCATAAAAATTCTAATTTACCATTGTTTGGTTCAATGGAACCGGAAGCATCTAAAACAGCATTAGATATTGAATTTAGAAAAATATCCCTTTCTTTCAACTTTGCAATTGGAGCATTTTTATTAATATTATTGTTTGAATTTATGTTGTCTTTGCCAAAACTTGTCCAAGATCCCTTTGCCAATCCATTGCAATCTGAATAGAGTGCATACAAATTTCCATCATCCGAACCAAAATATACAATACCACTATTATCAATGTTTGGAGAAGTGTTAATGCTTCCATTTGTTGAAAATGCCCATTTTTCATTTCCTTGATTATCTAATGCATAAAATTTTCTATCGTTTGATCCAAAATATATTGAGCCGTAATTATCAATTGCTGGTGTAGAAGTTATTTTTCCATTTGTATCGAAATGCCATTTTTCATTACCATTTTGAGTTAATGCAAATAAAGAATTATCAGAACCAAAAAAAATAGTACCATCTTCAGAAATTGAAATACCACTTGTTATTTGAAAAGGAGAATTGTAATACCATTTATTAGTACCGTCTGGATTTATTGCATTAAGTGTACTGTCTTGTGTGGAAAAGAATATTGTTCCGTCATTTCCTATAGAAAGTGGAGAATTAATATTTTCATTAAACTCTAATTTCCATTTTAGTTCAGCTTCATTTGTTAGTGCGTATAAAAATTTAGCCGTACAAAAATAAATTGTGCCGTCAAGACCAATTGCAATTGAGTTATTTTCATAAATATAAGAATGTGTTTCAAAAATCCACTTTCTTTCCCCATCAGCGCTATATGCAAAAATATTTGCTTCATTTGAAGAAGCATAAAAAGTTCCATCTTCACTAATAGCAGAAGGACCATTTATATATTCATTTAAGTAGTAATTTTCCTTTACCCCATTATGTGGGGTTATAACTGAAATATCATAACCGGTTGAAATGTAAATATTATCATACTTATCAAGAGTCGGTAATGAGTTTAACTCACAATATCTTGACCAAGCTAGGGTACCATTCTTTAATGCATTTAGATAACTATCACTTGATAAAAAATAGATTGTGTTATCTAAACCAATTACGGGGAAAGTAGAAATTTTATAATTTGTTTGATATTTCCACTTTAAAGTTCCCGGTGTTTGAGCAAATATATTACCAAAAATAAATAACAATAAAATTATTGTTGTCTTGATTTGTTTATTCATACTATCACCTTTGAGGAAATCCAATATCTTTTTTTTAATAAATTCAATTCCGCTTTTATTTCAGCAGCATCATCTTTTTAACTGAAACATATTTTCCCATTTCTATTTTATAGAAATATATTCCCGATGCTAAATTATTTCCATTGAACTGATATTTATAATGTCCCGCTTCCAACATATTATCCGTAAGTGTTGTTACCAATTGACCAACTACGTTATATACTCTCAATTTTACTGTTGTTTTTTCCTTAACATCAAATGCTATATTTGTCTGCGGGTTAAACAGATTAGGATCGTTTTCATATAACTTAAATTCTTTGGGCAGTTCTGAATTATCCGCTATTCCGGTTGTGTTTAATGCGGCAATGTAATTTTCTTTTGTTAACGTATCTGTATTACTAGGATTAGAAATTATTAAAGTAACCGTAAATGAATCGGGGTAAGCATAAGTATGAATCGGATTTTTTTCAGTACTAGTTTGTCCATCGCCAAAATCCCAATGCCGGTTAAAAACATTACCAAAAGAAGTATCCGAAAAGTGAACGGTAAGTGGAAATTTACCAGATAAAGTATCAGCTGAGAAACCGGGAACAATGTAATGAGACATTCCGGAATTAAATTTATTGCCTCCAGACTTTGGCCAAGGACTATTGGCAAGACCTTTGCTTTCAGTATCTAATGCATAAATTGAATAATCGGAATTAATATAAATTGTTCCTTCTTCATTTATTGTTGGAGAAGAATATTCCAAACTTCGCAAATCAAATTTATAAATTAATTCTCCCATAGGATTTAAGATACAAAACCCTTGTGAATTTATATAAATTTTTCCATCGTATCCAATTATTGGTGAAAATTCATTTTTACTTATATTACTTTCAAATTCCCATTTTTTTGTTCCATCATTATTTAATGCCATCAGTATTCTATCATTAGACGACATTATGTAAAGTGTTCCATCATTTCCTATTATTGGAGAAGATTCATAATTGTAGTTAGATTCGTTATCATATTTCCATTTTAAAGAACCATTTTGATCAAGACAATATAATGTGCCATAGGAATAAGCAATGTATATTGAACCATCTCCATCGATGACTGGTGAAGTAAAAGGAACCTCAAATTGTTCTTCTGTATTATATTTCCATTTTAGGGAACCGTCCGGATTTAATGCATATATGTTTTTGTCTATTGATCCAAAATAAATAATTCCATCTTCACCTATTGAAGGCGAACAACAAGAGCCATCTGCTTGAAATTCCCATATTAAATTTCCTGATTTATTTAGAGCATACATTTTTTTATTCCAAGATGCAGATGCAATATAGATCACTTTTTCATTTTTCAAATCACTACTTATGTTAAAACCTATTGCTGGTCGATGATATCTAACTTTTTCAAACTCCCAGATTTTAATTCCATTAGGATTTATCGCATGTAATTTATAATCATAGGTTGTTACATAAATCCATCCATCTTGATCAATTATAGGAGAGCATCGTATTTCACTTTCCAAATCTAACTCCCATTTTTAGGTTCCTTCATGATTTAATGAATATAAGCTATGACCTGCAGAGACATAAATATTACCTTCAGAATCTAAAGCCGGAGAAAATCTTGATCTAAAAGGAAGAGAAAACTCCCATTTATTCTCATTATTTATGGTTATACTAGCATATGATGTTCCGTCATTGGTATCAGTAACTTTTAACAAGAAAATAAATATCCCGGGTATTTGGGGAATTATTACTTCAGTTTTTGCAGAATTTGAGTCTTCTATATTTACAATACATCCTTCTGGTTTTTTATAGATACTCCATAGAAAGTTCAGGTTATCACCATCTGGATCATACGATGGAGAACCATCCAAAGTAATTGTCCCATATTTCATAGAAAATTTATTCTGAGTAACTAACGCATGCGGAACTAATGGATTACTATTTGATATCGAATTATTTTGATTATTTTTTGAAGATTTGGGCCACGGACTATTTGCCAAACCAGTACAATCACTATACAATGCATAGTTCCCGAAATAAATAGTGCCGTCATTGTCAATGGCAGGAAAGAACTTATCTCCTTCATAAAAATTATATTCCCATTTTTTTGTCCCGTCCGTATTGAGTGCATAGAATTTCTGGTTATTCGAGCTCGACCAACTATCAGTACCAAAAAATATTGTTCCATCATTTCCAATTACGGGAGGTGAATAAATTTCACCATTTGCTTCAAATTCCCATTTTTTTGTACCATCTGAACTTAGTGCAAAAAAAGTACTCCCTTGAGTCCCAAAATATATTGAACCATCTGAACCGATAACAGCGGATGAAAAAATACCAGCATCCGCTAAGAATTTCCATTTAGTTGTTCCATCAGGATTAATTGCATACATATTGTGGTCTCCACATACAATACAGATAGTGCCCTCTGTATCTATCGCTGGTGCAGAATCCCAGAATCTATCAGCTGAACTGTTCCATTTAATTGTTCCGTTTGGATCAAAAGCATATAAAATATCTGTGCCGAAATATATTGTTCCATCCATACCAATTGCAGGCGAGGACTCAGCCGGAAAATCATCTTCTATCTCCCATTTTTTATTTCCATCATAATCTATAGCATAGAACTTGTTCCTATTGGTTCCAAAATATAATGTCCCATCAGATCCAATTGCCGGAGCATATCTGATATATCCATCCGTTTTAAATTTCCACTTTTCAGAACCATCTGAATTAATTGAGTACAAATAATCATTTGATGTACTAAAATAAACTGTACCGTCATATCCTATTGTTGTAGAAGTTACTCTATACTCTATATGTTCAGATATATTAATTTCCCATTTTTTTGTCCCATCTGGGTAAAATGCGTAAAATTTATAGTAATCAATATAATATAAGGTACCATCTAAGCTCATAGCTAAATAATCCATATAGTTGGATAATTGCCGCTTAAGTAAAGTACTAATATGTACTACATTGGTTGAATATTTACCTTTGCTATTTGTTGCCCTAACCTTGAAATAGTATTCGCCTCTATTTGGAGGAATATTTACTTGAATTATGGGGGATGTAGAATCTGCTAATATTATTTCGCTTCCTTCCGGTTGTTTTACTACCGACCATAAATAAGTCAACTCTAATCCTTCTTTATCATTTGATAGTGATGCATCAAGAGTTATTATTCCAGGATCTTTTTTCGAAATAAATTCTTCAGTTACAATAGCATTGGGAAATTTTTCAGCTCTTGATGTGTTTTTATAATCTTTATTAAATTTGGGCCATGGTGTATCTGCTAATCCCGTACTTGTTGATAGTATTGACGTAAGTTTACCGCCAATTTGCGGAACAAGAAGATTTCCAACTCTATCCATTGCTAAAGGGGCACAATCATTTAGACTAATATTTGCATCCCATTTCACTTCACCAGAAAAATTAAGCGCTATCAGTTTCTCATTTCTTTGAATAGTATAAATTGTCTAATCATTTCCAATTATCGGATAGTATAAATATGAATCATTACTCCATCCGCCGCTACCATTTTTATCTCTTAATTTTAGCCAAAAACGATCTTCTCCTTCACCATGACTATCAGATTTACGCATGCAATAATTACTATCATTATCAATTACACCTTTAAAGTATTTTTCAACTTGTGGTATAATTTTTTCATTTTCAGTTCCATTTGGATTTAACCCAAAAGAATTTCCAATAATTGGATTAACAGGATATATAATACCATCATCATCAATTATTGCTGAGCTAAAAAAGTCTTTATTTTCTCCAGATTCATAGCTGCTATATAAATAAGTCCATTTTAAATATCCATCAGAATTAAATGCATACAAATACGAATCATCAGATTTAATATAAATTGTTTCATCTTCACCTATTGCTGGAGCATAATATATTTTCCAACCAGTTTCATAGTCCCATTTTTTTGTTCCATCCGGATTTATTGCGTATAATTTACGATCATGTGATCCAAAGTAAATAGTGCCATTATTCCCTATAGCTGGAGAAGAAGTAATAATACCGCCAGTTTTAAATTCCCATTTTTTAGTGCCATCAGAATTTAATGCATACAAACTGCTATCAGAAGAGCCGAAATATATTGTCCCATCATCATCAATAGCTGGTGATGTTATTTCGTTACCTCTTGTTTGAAATTCCCAGTTGACTGTTCCCGGTGTTTGAGCAAATATATTACCAAAAATAAATAACAATAAAATTATTGTTACCTTGATATGTTTATTCATATAATCACCTTTGAGGAAATCCAATATCTTTTTTAATAAATTCATTTACCGTTATTTTAACAATATTATCTTTTTAACTGAAACATATTTTCCCATTTCTATTTTGTAGAAGTATATTCCCGATGCTAAATTATTTCCATTGAACTGATATTTATAATGTCCCGCTTCCAGCATATTATCCGTGAGTGTTGTTACCAATTGACCAACTACGTTATATACTCTCAGCTTTACTGTTGTTTTTTCCTTAACATCAAATTCTATATTTGTCTGAGGATTAAAAGGATTGGGATAATTTTCATATAACTTAAATTCTTTGGGCAGTTCTGAATTATCTGCAATTCCCGTAGCGTTTAATGCAACAATGTAGTTTTCTTTTGTTAACGTATCTGTTTTACTTGGATTAGAAATTATTAAAGTAACTGTAAATGAATCGGGGTAAGCATAAGTATGAACCGGATTCATTTCAGTACTTGTTTGTCCATCGCCAAAATCCCAATGCCAATTAAAAATGTTTCCAAAAGAAGCATCCGAAAAGTGAACGGTAAGAGGAAATTTACCGGATAAAGTATCAGCTGAGAAACCGGGAACAATGTAATGAGACATTCCGGAGTTAAATTTATTGCCTCCAGGTTCTGGCCAAGGGCTATTTGCTACACCATCACTTTCTGTAAATATTGCAAAAAGTTTATTACCAACTGCTAAATAGATAAGACCTTTATCACTCATTTTTATAGGCCTGTTTATTTCTACTTCAGTTTTATATTCCCAGATTTTTTCTCCATTGAAATTTATTGCATATAATGTACTATCATATGATGCTATATAAACAGTACCGTCTTTTCCAATAATTGGTGTAGTATAAACGTGTCCTATATTTCCAAATTCCCATTTTTTTGTTCCATCAGGATTTATCGCGTATAAATTTTTATCATCTGACCCAATATATATTGTTCCGTCAACACCTATTGCCGGTGAAGAGGTTATTCTGGAATTTGTTTCAACTTCCCATTTTTTTTTTCCATCAGGATTTATCGCGTATAAATTTCTATTATGCGATACGCCATATATTGTCCCATCGCCACCAATTGATGATGTAGAAAACAAATCACCAAATAATCTCCATTTTTTTGTTCCATCCGGATTTATCGCATATAAATATCCATCTTGTGATCCAATATATATTGTTCCATCACTTCCAATTGTTGGAAATGAACAAAACCTTTCAGCTATAACATATTCCCATTTTTTTGTCCCGTCCGAATTGAGTGCATAGAATTTTTGGTTATTCAAGCCCGACCAAGAATCAGTACCAAAAAAAATTGTTCCATCAATTCCAATCACTATATCATGTGAGATAAAGTCAGTTGTTTGATATTCCCAATTTTTTGTTCCATAAAAACTACATGATATTATCTTATTATAAGCTGTAACATATATATTATTATCAAAGATTGTCGGAGTATGGTAAATAAGTTCGTTTACTGTCAATTCCCATTTTTTTGTTCCATCCGGATTTAAGGCATATAGTTTTTTATCATATGGGCTTGCAAAATATAAAGTTCCGTCCTTACCAATTGCTGGTGAAAAAAGATTATAATTATCATCAATTTGAATTTCCCAATATTTTTCATTGTTTATATATACATATGTAAAAGATGAATCTCCCATTGTATCTGTAATTTTTAGAGATAAAATATAAGATGCATGAAGTCTTGGAATATCAATTTCAGTTACAACGGATGTTGGATTTTTTATATCTATAAATGCATTATCCGGTTTTTTTACTATAGCCCACTGGTAACTTACCGCACTTCCATTTGGAACAAAAGAGGGTGATCCATCTAATGTTATTATTCCAAATGCCAACTTAAATGAATTACTTTTTACTTTTGCCCTTAGTGTTAAATTATTATATGCATTACCGGTATTTAAATTATTTTTTCTAAACTTTGGCCAAGGACTATCAGCTAACCCTTTGCTGTCTGAAAAAATTGCATATAAGTTACCGTTAGTAGATCCAAAATAAATTGTTCCATCATTACTTATTGCGGGAGATGATTTTATTAATTGAAACGCATCATATTTCCATAATATTTCACCGGAAGAACTAATTGCATAAAATTTTCCATTTGTTGTACCGATATAAATATTTCCATCATTGCCTATTGCCGGTGTTGAAGAAAAGTAATTATTTAGATGAACTTTCCATTTTTGGCTTCCATCTGGAAATATTGCGTACAATGTTGTATCAACTGAAACATAAATTGTACCATCAAGACCTATCACAGCAGAAGAATAATCATTTCCTTCAGTTTTAATTTCCCATTTTTTTGTACCGTCTTCATTTATTGCCGAAATAATTAATTTACTTGGAAATGAAGAATAATCTTTACTTTTAATATATATAGTACCATTATTATCTATTGCGGGAGATGAACTTTCTGAGGCTAAAAGAGGACATTCCCATTTTTTTGTCCCATCCGGATTTATTGCATATAAAAGTCGATACCCGGTAACATAAATAGTCCCATCGCTTCCGATTACCGGTGAATTATCACTATCGATACTAAGACTATATTTCCAATTTAACGAACCATCTGAATTGTACGACAATAAATTATAATTATTACCATTTCTACTTAACGTATAAACACTTCCATCAATATCAATGGCTGGTGATGAATGTATTTGATAATCTGTATTATATTTCCATTTAAGTGTACCATCTGGATTAACTGCATAAAAATCAGTATTATAAGCTGTTGAATAGAAATATAGTGTACCATCTTTACCAATTGCCGGTGATGATTTTATCCATCCTTCAGTTTTAAATTCCCATTTTTTTGTTCCATCCGTATTTATCGCGTATAAATTTTTATCATCTGATCCAAAATATATTGTACCATCATTTCCAATTGCCGGAGATGAAGCAATTGCCCCATTGGTTTTAAATTTCCACTTAAGCAAATTGCTTATCGTTACTATTGTTGAAGATATTTTTCCTTTTTGATTCTTTACTTCTACACTAAATATATATTCACCTCTAGTTCTAGGAATTTCAACATTAATTATTGGTGAAGTTGAATCTGTTAAAATTATTGAGCTTCCTTCCGGTTGTTTTTTTATTTTCCATAAATATGTAAGCTGTTCTCCATTCGGATCATATGATGGGGATGTATCAAGTAAAATTGTTCCGGAACTATCTATCGAAATATGATTTTTTGCGACAAGCGCATATGGATAATTTTCTATACTTCCGGTATTCTTTGAGTTTTGCCTAATAGATGGCCATGAGCTTTTTGTTAAATCATCATTATCAGTTTTTATTGCGATTAATTTGTTTGCTGAACATAAATACAGCAAGCCAGCTTTATTCATTGCAATATATGAATTAGGTAAAAATGAAGAGTTATAAATTGACCATATTTCTTTCCCTTCATAATTAATTTTTTCCAAATGTGAATCAACTAAATATATTGAAGTATCACATAAGAATGCAGGAACTAAATAGTCGCTTCCATATTTCCATTTCTCTTCACCTTCGTTATTAATTGAAATTAAAAATTCGATCCCGCCGGCCGACCCAGAATATTTGAACACTTTAAAATATACGCTTTCATTCAAATCAACAAGAGGCGAAAACTTGGAGGTAGTGTCAGAAATATCACAAGAATATTTCATCAAACCATCATTATTAAGTACAAATAATATACCTTTACATAAAACATAAATTCTTCCATTGAATCCCAATGAAGCTGATGAAAAACCACTACCATTATAGGTCCAGTTTACAATTCCATCCTTGCTAAATGAGTAAAATACATTATCATCTGATCCAATATATATGCTTCCGTCATTTCCTATTGCCGGTGATGGTTCTATTATTCCCCCGGTTTTATATTTCCATTTTAACGTTCCATCATTATTTATTGCGTAAAAACAACTGTCATATGATCCAAAGTATATTGTTCCGTCTTCACTTATTGCCGGTGATGATTTTACTTTTCCTTTTGTCTCATATTTCCAATTTAATGTTCCATCCGGATTTAGCGCATAGAAACAACTATCGTATGATCCAAAGTATATTGTTCCGTCATTTCCTATTGCCGGTGAAGAATAAATTTCTCCTTCTGTCCTATATTTCCATTTTTGTGTTCCATCCGGATAAACCGCATACATACTGCTGTCGCTGCTACCGAAATATATTATTCCGTTATCATCAATAGCCGGAGATGAGTTTATTTCTCCCGACGCTTGAAATTCCCAGATTACTGTCCCCGGTGTTTGAGCAAATATTGATGTAAAAAATAATAACGTAGTTAAAATAGATAGAGATGTCTTCATAATTACTCTAATGAGTATATTTAAATATTATTTTACATATAAATTACTTTCTTGTTTATTACAACATATATTTTTAGTTATTTAAATTCAATATAATATTAATTGTATTATTTTATTTAGTATAATAAAAGTATTTTTTATCAATTTGATCTTTATCACAAACTTGTAAAATAATACAATCTATCCAAGTTGCTCAACTCACTTTATTGGTAGAGTTAAGTAAAAAAATAGCAATAAGCGAAATTTCATTTCTCTTTGACATTATATCCTATTAATAATTAAGTATCTTACATTACTTTAAACAAATGTTGTTTTTTTTAGTCAGTTAATTCATAATTGATTGATAAGCGTGTAAATTTGATTTTATCTTCATAAAGATATTGGATATACGACGAATGTTTAGGAATTATAAATTAAGTCGTTTTTGAAAATACTTAAATATAATAAACAAAAGTAATTGAACTATTTGATTGAAATTAAGTTGAATATTTAAATGAGGAGGAATCAATACATTCAAGGAAAATAATTTCTGAGCTTTCGGCCTTATTATTATTGACTATAAAAATTTGCTGATTTTATAATTCTCTATTATTTCATTAAGTGAGTAATTATTTTAATAGATAAAATTACTTAAGTATCATTAACTTTTTAATTTTTGAAAAATTATCAGCATTTAACTTATAGAAATATACACCGCTTGCAAGTCCATAAGCGCTAAACTCAACTTCATAATTCCCGGGTAATTTTTCGCTATTTACAAGTGTTGCTATTTCTTTCCCTAACAAATCATATACTTTAAGGCTAACATTAGATTTTTTAGGAATTGAATATCTTATTATTGTTGAAGGATTAAACGGGTTTGGATAATTTTGATATAATTCAAAAATTTCCGGTTTTAGATTATCTGCGGTATTTTCTACGTTTACAATTGTCTTTCCGTCAATCAACATATAAATTGCCGAAAATGGAGGGCAATTTATCTTTATCGAATCTTCTATTGAGAATGAATACGGTGGAATTTCAGAATAGTTATTCGGCCCGCCAGACGCTTGATTTGGGCCATTACCATTTATAAAAACTTTACTTGAAAAATTACCGTTCGCAAATTCATCTTGAAGCTGATACCAATATATATTTTCACCCGCTTCAAAATTTTGCAGATCAATTTTAAGTGTTTTATTATTTGATGATGTGTTAAATAATGCTATTCCCGCTTGCCCCGAATTAAAACTAGAAGTAAACGCGGTTATATCGGAATTTAGCGCTTTGTTAAATTTTGACTTAACCAATACATCTCCAAAATATTTTTGAAAGAATGTCATGTGATAAAAAGTCGGATAAGGTGTAAAATCATTAACGTTCGGTTCTCCTCTGGCAAAAGCTCCATGATCATTTCCTTCACTCCAGCCATTTGCCAAATTCCACCTGTTTACCAAGCCATATTCCTGTTTTATCGCTTCACCAATTACAAGAGCGCTATGCATTCCATTTATGTTGGAAATCATTTGTTTAGAACCAACGGCAAAAATATTAAATTCAGTCAATGCAACGGGTTTAGGCGCAAGTCCAATTTCATTGAGATCTTTGTTCACTTGATTTTTAAAATTTACTGTCTTTGTGTATGAATCCAATATTACATCCGCATTTGAATTTTGATCATAAGGCGTAAAATAATTATGAACAATATAAAAATCAGGCGCATCACCAACAACCGCCATCATCTTTTCATTCCAATTAGTCTGAACCGCGTCCCATGAAGTCTCTTCATCATATGCTTGAAATCCAATAAAGATTTCATTACCAATTTCTGCAGCAGCGGCTTTCATTGAATCTGCAAATACAAGCGCGTGCATGCCGTATAAACCGCCGTCAATTATTTTTGGCTGCCCATCTTTGTTTAATGTCTGATCAATCTGATATCCTTTATTCCAATTACCAAAATTTTCATTTCCGATTTCCCAAAATTTTGTTCTGCCATTATCATACCTAACCCAATCTGCCGCATAATGCGCGGCTTGCGAAACCGGATCAGATGAAGTTCCGTATCTTGCGTAAGCATAATTAATTGTAATTATTCCGGTAACGCTTAAAGTGTCTAGTAATCTGTAATAGTTACCGACAGACATAGTCCAATTTTCTTCGTTTTTTCCGTACCAAACATTAACATCATTTGGAATATCGGAAGGTTTGTTATTAGGTGCACGATCCCAGAAAAATTCATTTGAAAGATTTCCGCCCGGGTATCTTAAAACGTGAATATCTAAATTTCTTAAATCATTGACAAGTTTGGCGTTATTCCACATTATTGTAGAATATGTGTTGGCGTTATTCCCAAATACATATTTAGGAACTTTTGTTAAGGTATCCGCAAAATCAATTATTAAAGTTAAATCTGAAACTTCTGAAGGTTTTGTAAAATCAGTAAATTCTGCCGGACTATCAATTATTTTAGGCTGCCAATCGTTAAGGAAAAAACCTTGTTGGGCGAATGAATTTTTGATAATTAAAAAATTTATAAGAACAACAAAGAAGTATTTATGTTTGATCATAATTAACCCAATAATTTCTTTATATTAATCCTCAAATTATATACCACAAATTATGTTCTGATCAATAATAAAAATGAACAAATACTGAAAATCAATTTATATTTTTGATAAAATCATTAATAGAATGATAATTCAGAATTTATTTTTTTGAAAATATACTTGAGTTAACATTATATTTTTAAAGATCCTCGAAAACCTCTTGCCGCATAATATGATTCGGCTCCGTTATGATAAACAAAGACGGTATTGTATCTTCTGTCGCAGAAAACTGCTCCGCCAAGTTTGCGAATTTCATCCGGCGTTTTTATCCAGCTTGATGATTTCAAATCAAAACTTCCAAGTTTTTGTAAATTACGGTATTGCTGTTCGTCCAGCAATTCAATGCCAATAGATTCCGCCGCGTCAATAACATTATTCTGTGGTTTATGTTCTTTCCTCGAATCTAAAGCTTCACGATCGTAGCAAAAACTTCTTCTGCCTTTTGGAGATTCTTCTGAACAATCATAAAAAATAATTTCGTTTGTCGCTTTTTCAAATCCTACAACATCCGGTTCACCGCCGGTATTTTCCATTTCATTCAGCGACCATAATTTTTCTTTATTTTGCTTAAGTCTTGCTTCTACTTTTTCCCAAGAAATTTCTTTATGTCGATTCATGTTTTTTTCAAAACGAAGTTTTAAGGTCTTTAAAAGCTCTCCGAGTTGTTCTGCGGATAATTCTTTTTTATTACTTTTTATTTTGCTCATTTGAAGCGCTGCCTTTCTTTATTTTCAAATTTAATTTTTGTCAAACAATTCTATTATAACAAAAAGGTTCATTTATAAAAGTAAAATAGTAAGTAAGAGATGTTAAAATAGCAAACTTTTTTAAGAGTAAAATCGATATAGATATTAATGGAAAAATTTTAATAAAATATAAACTTAAATTCTTCTAACGAAAATTATTACAAATTAATTCTAAATCCTAAATTAGCAAACATGCCGTAGCGTGAAATTGACTGAGGATAATAAGTCCTTTCGTTTAGACTTGTCTCATCTGTTCCGGTCAAATTAATTAAATCAAGATATAATTGTGAATTGAGCCACGGAAGAGATTGCCTTATTGAAATATCCCATCTAACCGATTTATCCGAAACAATTCTGTTCTGCAGCCAAAAATCCGCTTTCTGAAATATATTGTTTATATAAACAACGGATACTCTTCCTGAAAATCCTTTGTATTCAATACCCAGGGAAGAATTTAGAATATCGTTGGGTTGGTTTAAAAGTCTTGACTTATAAAATTCGTTAAGCACTATTCTTTCGTATGAACCGTCTTCTTTATAATCAAAATACAATTCACCTTTTGGGTAAGAAGCTTGTGAAAAAATGTGCGCGTAGTTTATAGTAAATTCCAACCAAGAAAACGGCTGCGGAAGATACCAAAAATGTGTTTGCCATTCTGTTTCAATTCCCAATACATCAATTGGAAACGGATTATTTATATAAGTATCGAAAGAATATAATTGACTGCTATTCTGCGGCAGATCGGGATACGCGCTTAAATTGGTTTCAAATGTGTGATTTGAAAAAACGAGATTCTCAATTTTCTTTTTAAATCCATTGATTGAAAAAAGTCCAATCTCATTATTGAAAAATGAAAATACAAGATCATAGTTTTCTGATGTAGCCGGTTTAAGTGCATAATTATTATATCTTATTGAAGTTTGATCAATTGTATAACTTGGAACAATAGCGGAGTACGGCGGATAATTTAATGTATTTGTATACGCGAAATGTAATTGAAACCAAGACACCGGCTTATATATCAAATGCAGCATCGGAAGCCAATAACCATTGGATACAGTTCTTTCGGCAATTTTATAATCGTAATTTTCCGGAAGAGTTATTATAATTCTATAACCTAAATAAGTAGTAGTTAAGTTTTGATATCGTACACCTGGAACAATCGTTAACAAATCGCCGTAATTAATTTTTGCCATTAAGTATCCGGCACTTCTATTTTCTGTTCCATTATAATCTTGAATTGTCGATTGAAATTTATCGTTAGGCGTTATTGCCGGAGTCCAATAATTATCATAAATCAAATTTAATAGTTTTACGTCTATTGGAAAATTAATTGAATATTCTCCATTGAAATAATCACCAAACGAATAATCTTTATCGATAAAGTTTTTAATTACCGAACTATAGTTGACTTGCTGAGTTCCCCAATAATTGTTTAATATTTGTGAAATTGAAACGGAAGGAGCGGATGAAGGTCCGGACCATTGATTATAATCATATAATCTTTTACGGTATTGAAACGATCCGCCAAATTTTATATTTGCCATAAAATTTTCAGTTGTATAATTATTCGAAATCAGATCAGCAAGAATTGTATAAGTTCTATCTTTTACCAAATTCGAGGTATTAGAAATTCCACCATAACGAGCCGCGTTTTCGTTAGGTACAACTTTAGCTACCAAATCCTTTGGAGTCATTCTTGAAATGTTTCCGAAATTATATCTTTGACTGAATCCTATTGATAATTTTTGGGGAGAATCGCTTTCCGAATAAGCATGCGCGAGTTTCAAATCAATATTGAAATAAGGAATTTCATTTTTAATTCTAAAAATATTTACTATCGAACTTAATTTATCTTTAATATCAGTCGCCGAATAACTGACGCCGTTTGAGTTCATTGACTGTCCTCTATATTCTCTTTTTATATCGTATTGTGATAAAAGATTTTTAAATTCAATTTCTCCGAAAGTATGTTTATAGTCAATTACCGAAGTAATATCCGATCTTTCATATCTAGTTAAATAATCACCTAAACTTACACTTGTCAATTCAGGTTTACCCAAATCACCATGAAGTTTATCGTTAAGATAATAATTTGCGTATAAGGTATTTCCGCTTGGATTTCTGTTTTCAAATGACCCTTGAATAAAAACTCCTAAGTCTTGAGAAAAAAACCTCTGCTGATAAACACCCGAAATTCTGTAATTTTTATAATTATCTTTTATCGAATTGTAACCGCCTTGAGTTACGACTTCAAATGATGGCAAAGCGGAACTATCCAGTTTTGCTCTTTTCAAATCAAAATTTACAATTCCTCCGAATACCGCCGCATCCATATCCGGCGTGATTGATTTAATTACTTCAATTCCGCCGAGAATGCCGGATGATATCATACTTAAATTTGTGGCTCGGTCACCGACTAATGTTGAATTGGTATATTCTCCGTTCACCGCAATATTCGGTGGAAGCTGAATACCGTCAATTGTAATTTGATTATACTGAGGCGCTAAACCGCGTATAACAATTTCGGCGCCTTCACCTCCACTCCGAATCAACGATATTCCTGGAAGTCTGCTCGCAATATCAGCCGCGTTTCCATTCGGCAATTTTAATATACGTTCTGAAGACACAACATTTTTAATTTGTTCGGCATTTAATTGCTTTGCTATAGCTTCAATCTGACTGTTTGCTTGCGCGGTAACTGTTACCGTTTTGCTTTCAATACTTTCGATATTTAATTTTATGAGAATTTCAGTTGTGCGTCCGGACGATAATTTCACATCTATTTTTTTTTCTTCGTAGCCAACGTAACTAGCAATAATTTGATAGTTCCCGGAAGGAATGTTTTTAATTATAAATCTACCGTCTTTATCACTTGCCGTTCCGAAATTCGTCTTCGAAATTAGAATATTTGCTCCCGGAAGAATTTCTTTTGTAGTTGAATCTATTACTGTACCTTTTATGGTTGAGTATTGAGAATAAAGAATATTTGATGTGAGAAAAATGAAAATAATTGATATAAGAAATGTTTTGTTTTTGAGATAGAACATGAATACCCGTTGAAAATATTTTTACTATAAATAATTCGTCAAATTTATAATCTTTATTTTTAGCTTACAACAGGTAATCTTTCAAACAATTTATGCAATTAAAAACATCGACTATTGTAACCATTGATTTAAATATAACACCAAAAATGTTTAGAAAAATATCTAAACTTGTTCTTAAAAATAATAATTTTATTTAACAACAATGACTAAATTTGATTTGGATGATTTTAAATATTTTAATAAATAAAACATATACCGAATAATTATAAAAATGAATGGTAACTTAGACAATATTCCAAATGTCAAACTTTCAAATCTGCCTACTCCGCTGCAGAATGCAAAAAGATTAGCTGAAAGAATCGGGTTATCACAACTTCTTATAAAACGAGATGATCTTACGGGATTTGCAGGAGGCGGAAATAAAGCCAGAAAACTTGAATATGATTTTGCCGAAATTTTAAATGGAAATTTTGATGTGGTTTTAACTGCAGGCGGAATTCAATCTAATCATGCAAGAATGACAGCTGCAGCCGCGAGAAAATTCGGTTTAGATATAAAACTCGTTTTAGGCGGTCCCGACTTTATGAAAGTCAAAGGAAATATGCTCCTTGATGTTTTGTATAACGCGGATATTAGATATTTAGTGGATGACGACGCAAACTCAAGTTTAGAAAATGAAATGAAATTTTGGGCTGATGAACTTTCTGCAATTGGTAAAAAACCTTTTATTATTCCAATTGGTGGAAGCACCGGATTAGGCTCTTTGGGTTATGTGAAAGCAATGCAAGAATTATCAAATCAGTTGGATAATGATAATGTGCAAATAATATTAGGAATCGGTTCATGCGGAACTTATGCGGGAATAATCTTGGGCGCGCAATTATTTCTTCCGAATGCAAGAATAATAGGTATAAGCGTTTCAAGGACAAAAGAAGCAATTATAAAAAGAACGAAAGAACTAATTGATGAAAGTTCTGCAATTTTAAATTATAATACAGAAAGAAATATTATTATTGAGTGTTATGATAATTATCATACTGAATATGGCGTCATTACTGAAGAAAGTAAAAACGCGATTTTCAATTGCGCAAATTTAGAAGGAATTTTACTCGATCCGATTTATACCGGGAAAGTTATGTCAGCGTTATTTGATCTTGCGGAAAAAAATATAATTGATAAAAATATTCCGGTGGTTTTCATTCACACCGGCGGAATTCCAATTATTTTTTCATTCGAAGAAGAATTGAGTGAAACCTTAAACTGTAAAAAGATATATAAATAAAATGACTACCTCAAAAAATATCATACCCGCAATATTAATTATTATTCTAATTGGAAATGAGTTTTTAATTGCTCAGCCAAATACTTCAAATCAATTGAACAAAATCAAATCTCTTATTGATAAATTTAGCGATGAAGATCCTTGGGTTAACGGAGAAGCGATTGATGAATTGGTTAAAATCGGAGAGTCTTCTGTAAATCAGCTAATAGAATCACTAACAATGAATAATGAAAATGTGAGATGGTGCTCGGCAATTGCGCTGGAGAAAATATCACCGAAAGGAATTCAGTCAATTCCATATTTAATAAACGCTTTAAAAGATGACAATTCAAATGTACGTTGGTGTTCGGCGTTGGCGTTAGGCAAATTTAAAGAAATTGTTTCGTCATCCGTTCCGGAATTACAGAAACTTTTATATGACGAAGATAATAACGTAAGATGGGCTGCATTTTGTTCAATATCAAAAATAGATAAATCATTATTAAATGTTGTTCCAGATATTTCCGATAAAATAAAAATTGTGGAAAGTCTAACCCCTAAACTAATATCGGAATTAAACGTACCCGGGGTTTCAATATCAATTATTAATAATAATCAAATTTCTTATTCCAAAACATTTGGGATATCCGACGCTGGAACCAAAACGCCCGTTGAAGAAAATACAATGTTTGAAGCTTGTTCAATGAGTAAACCTGTATTCGCGATGTTAGCATTAAAATTAGTACAAAAAGGAATACTTGATCTAGATACACCGTTGTTTAATTATTATGCTGAAAATTTTGTTAGCGCAGATGACGATTATACCAAACAAATAACAGCGCGAATGATTTTAACGCACACAAGCGGAATGCCAAATTGGAGAATGGGCGATGAAGAGCGAAACGGACCTATTCCCGTTTATTTCAAACCGGGACTTAAATTTAATTATTCGGGAGAAGGAATTTATTATCTGCAAAGAGTTATTGAAAATATTACCAAACAGCCTTTAGAAATATTTGCTAATGATAACTTATTTGATAAGCTGAATTTGAAATCGACAAGTTTTGTTTGGCGTGATAATTTCGATGGACAAATTTCAACCGGACATAATTCACTAGGCAATTGCAATGAAAGAAAAAAATATTTACACGCAAATGCGGCGTTTACGCTTTATACAACTTCAAATGATTATGCGAAAATAATTTTAGAATTAATGAATTCTTACAAAAATAAGAATTCTATTATTTCAAATAATTTAATTACCGAAATGTTATCTCATCAAGTTCGGGTTGAATCCAGAGAAGTTACCGAAAGACCGGGAAGAAATTTAGGATTTCAGGCTTTTAGAGGATTAGGCTGGGCAATTGATTCAACAATAACGGGAGATGTTATTTACCATAGCGGCGCAAATCAAACCGGATTTAGGTGTTATTCGCAATTTAGTCCAAAAGATGGTTCGGGAATTGTAATTATGACAAACGGTGAAAATGGCAGTGAACTTTGGACTAAGCTAATTAAAAAGATTGGTGATATTTAATTAAAGAAAAATTTATAAATGAAGTGTTCGTAAAAAGAAATTAAATAATTTATGTTTTCCTCATTAAAAAAATTTATTCTGATTATTGTTTTAATTTTACTGCTGCCTTTAATCATCTATACTTATATTCAATTAAATAACATTTCTGAAGATGAAAAATTCCTCGAAAAGATTTACGCGGAACAACTGAACACTATTATTTTTAGCGTTAATCAATATACGGAAGATAGTTTTCAAAGCTGGATTAAAAACATAAATAATATAGTTTTGAATGACTCTCTATATTTTGAAGATAAAATGAGTGAGTTCTGCAAAGCAAATCCTTCCATATCATTAATAATAATTTCGGACAGCCTAAATTCGGCAAATATGGAATTTTATGCCTCAAATAAAATTAAAAAATCTCAAAATGCTGTAATTAAAATGCAGAAAATTTTAAATGATAACGCCGAGACATTAAATTCATTGAAAGATTTTAAAAATTTAGGCTATACAAAAGTGCAGCCATTAAAAAATACATTGGATAACACGCCTCTGCTTTCTTTTATAATTAGTAATAATAAAAATATATCCGCCACTTTAGTTCTAAATACCAAAAGGTTTATCAATGATATATTAATGAAAAAGATCAACAGTATTTCCACTAAAGATTTTATGATTTCAATTTTTCATGATAAATCTTTGGTTAGTTATACCGGCGGCACTAATGTTTCATTCGATAAATTAATTGAATACAAAGAATTATGGAATTTGCCAAATTACTATTTAGGTATTAGCACGCCCGGAAGCACAATTAAAGATCTTGTTGAAGAAAGAACTTTTACTAATTTAATAATCCTTATTTTTTTAAACGTTTTAATCCTTCTTGGTGTATTTTTTCTTTTTGTTACAATTAGAAAAGAAATAAAATTATCTCAACTTAAATCGGATTTTGTTTCAAACGTTTCGCATGAGATAAGAACTCCGCTTTCGCTAATTGGAATGTTTGCCGAAACATTGGAGTTAAACAGAGTTGATTCGGAAGAACAAAAAATTGAATATTATAAAATTATTAGAAAAGAAACCGAAAGATTAACAAGAATAGTAAATTCAATTTTAAATTTTTCTAAAATGGAATCAAATAATAAAAAATATAATTTTAAGAATGAGAATTTGAATTTAATTCTTGATGAAGTCTTGAATACTTATCAGCATGAGTTGAACGGTACAAAAAATAAATGCAAAGTAAATAAATTTGAAAACCTTCCGGAAATTTCAATAGATAAAGAATCCGTAATGGAAGCAATTTTCAATTTGATTGACAACGCTATTAAATATTGTGAAAATAATTGCGTTATTGAAATTTCGACCGGAATGAACAACGACGCAATCTACTTGGAAATAAGCGATAACGGAATCGGCATTTCTAAAGAAAATCAGAAAAAAATATTTGACAAATTTTTTAGAGTAACAACCGGAAATGTGCATAATACAAAAGGTAGCGGCTTGGGTTTAACTTTAGTTAAAAACATTATGGAAGCGCATAATGGAAATGTAATTGTTGAAAGTAAACTTGGCGCCGGAAGTAAGTTTAAATTAATTTTTCCCAAAATTAATGGTTAAGTAAACAAAATGAAAAAGATCTTAATAGTTGAAGACGAAGAAACAATGCAGTTAGGACTTGGCAACAATTTAAAATATGACGGTTATGAAGTTGATTTCGCATCAGACGGCGAAGAAGGTTTGAAAAAAATTAAGGATAACTTTTATAATTTAATTTTACTCGATGTAATGCTACCAAAATTATCTGGTTTCGATGTTTGCAAAAAGGCAAGAAGTTTGGGTATTAAAACTCCAATTATTATGCTCACCGCAAAAAGCGAGGAAATTGACAAAGTACTTGGATTGGAAATTGGCGCTGACGATTATATAACTAAACCTTTTAGTTTAAGAGAATTATTGGCTCGAGTAAAAGCGGTTCTTCGCAGAGGCGATTCCGAATCCGAGTCTTCAGAAAAAATTAAAATTGGTAGAATTGAAGTCAATTTTAATTCTTACAACGCTACTGAAAATGGTGAATCCTTAAATCTTTCATCCAAAGAATTTGATGTACTGCATTACTTGTGGAATAATAAAAATAAAACTGTTTCTAGGGATGATCTCCTTTCCAATGTTTGGGGAAATGATGTTTATACAACCTCGAGAACAATTGATAATTTTATTTTAAAACTACGGCAGAAAATTGAAGCGAATCCTAATGAGCCAAAAAAAATAATTACTATTCACGGAATAGGATATAAGCTTTTATCATAAACAAAAATTACTTGATCTTTTCTTTTTCTCCTCAAATTTTATTCATGACAACTTGTGACAAATTGTAACAATTATTTGACAACTCTCCTCGTGCAGTTCTCGTCTTAATTGGTGAACGTAAAATTATTTAGATCGCAAAGAAATAAAACTAATGACAACTTGTGACAATAATTTACGTACAAATGACAATGGAAAACAAAACAAATAATATTTTTTCAACACCAAATGGAGGGCTTTACAATGAGAAACTTAAACACAACAAAATTAACCGTAAAATTCATTTCGGTTTTCGCGCTTTTAATATTGGCAACTTTTCAAATGAATGCTCAAAACTATATTACTTCAAAAAATACATCCGATTATGTTACATTAGATCTAATAATGAAGAACATTGAAAAATCATTAGATTCGGAAAACCATGGTGTTGTAATGAGCACGGTTGAAAATATTGGTAAATACAAATTATCTAATTTTGAAGATAATTTAATTGAAATGCTTGGAGAAACTGAAGACACAAATGATAAAAAAATCATTGCGTTAAGTTTGGCACAGCTTGGTTCACTTAATTGCATTAATACAATTAAGAATTCGGTAATAGAAAATTCAGATACGGAATACACTGATTTTTGCGAAGAATTACTTAGCAGTTTGTATGCTTATGATAAATTAAGATCAAAATATTTTGAAGCATTTGTTGATAATATTATTGAGACTAAATAATTTTGTTAAGAAATTAAATACAATATAATGGTTTAACATCATGAACATTAGATTATACATAATTGGATTTGCCTTACTTATAATAATAAACAGCGGAATTGCCGCCGAGCAAAAATTCTCAAGAATTGAAAATTTGAACGGACTTTGGAAATTTAATCTCGGCGATAACAAAATGTGGGCAAATCCAAATTATAATGATTCAGATTGGGACCCGATAAAAGTTCCATCTAGATGGGAAGATGAAGGTTATAACGGTTATGATGGTTACGCTTGGTATAGAAAAGAATTCGACTTAAATGTTAAAAACGGCAAGAATAAACTTTATTTATCATTGGGCGTTATTGATGACGTTGCGGAAATTTTTCTTAATGGAAAACTAATAGCTACATCAGGATCATTTCCGCCGAATTTTAGAACTGCTTATAATCTAAAAATATGGATTCCATTACAAATTTCCGATTTAGCGCAGAATGGTAAAAATATAATTGCGATTAGAGTTTTTGATGAACAGTTAGACGGCGGAATTTATAACGGTGACATTGGAATTTTTACAAATGATTTGGCTTTAAATTTTATTGCTAATTTTGAAGGATATTGGAAATTTAGGACCGGCGATAATTCAAGCTGGTTAAAAAATAATTTTGACGATAGAGATTGGAAATCAATAATTGTCCCTTCAACTTGGGAGCAGCAAGGGTTTGACGGTTATGACGGTTTCGCATGGTACAGAATTACATTTAATATAAATTTAGAAAAGGATTTTGAGAGCAATGATTTAGTTTTAATGGTTGGTAAAATTGACGATATTGATGAAACTTTCCTAAATGAAAAAAAGGTTGGATCAACTGGAGATGTATTGGCAATGCCTTTGATAAAAAATTTTTCCAACGGCGATAATAGTGAATATAAACAACTTCGCGGTTATAAAATAAATAAAGCAGATTTACGCAGCGGTAAAAATGTTATTGCGGTTAGAGTATATGACGGGTTTCAATATGGCGGAATTTATGAAGGTCCGGTTGGAATTGTAACATTAAAGAATTATATAAGATATATTACAAAAAATACAGATTTAAAGAAAAAGAACTTTATTGAAAAGCTGTTTGAATAATTATTAATGAAAATTTTGAATTAGTTTTTTACAATTTTCTTTCTAAATTTCCTTTTTTTAATTTGGATCAATAAAACCGCCTAAATCTTATTAAAATTCCAAAAAATAAAAATATATTTATCTTGTATATATCATGTTTTAAAAGGATATTTCATCTCATTTAAATCACAAATGATTTAAAGTAACTTCCTTCTGAGAATTTTTCAGAATCCACTTAGTGATTTCTGAAATTATAACAAAACACACCAATAAAAGGGGAAAAAATATGATAAAAATATTTACTTTTTTACTTGTTTTCTCATTAAGTCTTTTTGCGCAACCTTATCCGGAACCAACTTCAGATTTTGGATGGTCAGGTGCACAAAGCACAGTTTCAGATATTGAAAATGCATTTAATACTGCTCGAGCTAATGAAAATACTATGGGACTTGCAGGTTCGGTAACATTACCGCAGGACCTTAATTTACCAGATCAAACAGTATGGGATGCTAAATCAAATAGTGAGAAAGCTTTATTTCTAATTAATGCTGAAAGGGTTGCGCGCGGACTTCTTCCCTTTGAGGCAGTAAGTAACAATATTGTCAATATTGCTCAAAACTATGCTGATTTTTTACGCACAAATAATCTTTTCGGTCATAGTTTAAACGGATCACCTTCAGATAGATTGAATTCTGATCCTTCAATCAGTGGATGTAGTGAATCAGGGTGGATCTTTGGACCTGAGAACTTATCTAATTTTGGATCAACAAGTCCAACACCGACTTCATTACCAATTGAACGAGCGGTATATGGCTGGATTTATGAAGACGCGAGTGATTCATGGGGACACAGAAACACATGTTTTGCTTTATTTAACAACAATTTTGGATCAGCTTCAAATGAAGGTTTTATTGGCGTTGGTTATTCTGAAGGTTCATATACATTTTTTGGTGATCCTTTTAATTTCGGTGCTGTTGTAGTTTTTAATTTCGTCGACCCATGTCCTTCATCTCCTCTGCCGGTTGAGCTTACTTCATTTACAATTAATCTTTCCGGTAATAATATAGAATTAAATTGGGAAACAGCTACAGAAGTTAATAATTATGGTTTCGAAATTGAAAAATTAAAATCAAACTTAATTAATAAAGATTCTGAATGGGAAAAGATAGGTTTTGTTGAAGGTCATGGAAATAGCAATTCTCCAAATTATTATTCTTTCAAAGATAAGATAATTGAAGCTTCAGGCAAATACTCATACAGATTAAAACAAATTGATATTGATGGAGCATTTGAATATTCGGGTATAGTTGAGACAAATTTAGGTTTACCGCAAAATTTTGAACTTAGACAAAATTACCCAAATCCATTTAACCCTGTTACTGCAATTACGTATTCTATTCCAAATGAAGGACATGTCGAACTTGGAATATATGATATTTTAGGCAATACAGTCGAAATTATTGAAAACGAAGTAAAACCAGCCGGTGTTTATACAATTTCATTTGACGCAAGTAATTTAGCGAGTGGAATTTATATTTACAAAATTAAAACCAATAATTTCATTTCTATTAAAAAAATGCTATTAATGAAGTAAGAAAGGATTTGTTAAATGAACTCAGAAACAGTTTTAGAAAATTATTCAAAAGAAGATTATGTTGCAGAAAATGAATTAAGTATAAATGAACTTGTCAAAAATGAAAAAGATATATATTTGAAAATAGGACTTGGGGTTGTTTATGTAACATTATTATTGCTTTCATTATTTTTAATATAATTTATAAAATTAAATATTATTTCTAATTTGCCCGCGAATTGCGGGCTTTTTTATTTAATCGTGAATAAAAATTTCCCCATAAATATTTTTATATTTCTAAAATTCGTATTTGTATATAATATTTATAAAAAGAATTCGTGTCACTTTTAAGTTAGATTATTATCTCTTATTTATTTAATTTTGTATTATATTTAAAATAAGTAATAACTTTAAGAAAAGGGAAATTATGTCTATTTCAAAAAGGTACTTAAAATCAAAAAAAATTTGCAAAGTAACTTTTAAAATTCCGGCAGAAATTGGCGTAAATTACAAAAGAGCAAATATTCTTGGTTCATTTAATAATTGGGATTACAATTCACATAGAATGAAAAAATTAGTAAAGGATGGTTCTTTTTCAATTGTTATTGATTTGGAAGTTGGAAAGGAATATGAGTTCAAATATTATTTGGACAATTCAACTTGGTTAAACGAAAAAGATGCAGACAGCCAAATTGCGACTCAGTTTGGTGATTCTTCCAATTCTATTGTTAAAGTATAAAATTTAATCTTTTTTATAAGGCAGTGTAAATTTAAATTCGCTGCCTTTTTCAATTTCACTTTCTACCCAAATAGTTCCGTTATGCTTTTCAATAAATTCTTTGCAAAGAATTAAACCAAGTCCTGTTCCCTTTTCTTTATCCGTTCCTTTGGTTGTAATATGACTGTCAATTCTAAATAATTTTTCAATAACATCTTCTTTAATTCCAACACCATCATCTTCAACAATAATAATTAAATTGTCGTCATTTTCTTCATCAACTTTTATTTTAATTACTCCACCTTGCGGCGTGAATTTTATGGCATTGGAAACCAAATTTCTAAGAACGGTTTCAATCATAAACTTATCCGCATTTACTGTGTAATTTTTTTCAACGGTATTTTGCAGTGAAATTTTCTTTCTTGCGGCATTCACTTGATAAAGCGCAATAACATCATTTATTAAATGCATCAATTCAAAATTTATTGGATTGAACTCAATTCTTCCGGTTTGAATTTTAGACCATTGCAGTAAATTTTCCAAAAGATTCTGCAAATTTTTGGATGATTTGAAAATACTGTTTGTAAATTCTTTTAAATCTTCTTTTGATAATGTTTCTAAGTCTTCGAGCATAACTTCGGCAAAACCGATAATTGATGTCAATGGACTTCTTAAATCATGCGAAATTATGGAAAAGAATTTATCTTTACTTACGTTCAGTTCTTTAAGTCTTGTTTCCGATTCCCAGAGCATTTCGTTTAATCTTGCCGCTTCTACGGCGTTTTCTTCTAATAATTCTTTGTTGAAATGAAGTTCTTCAACATATCGTTTAAGTGCGTCTTCTGCTTCAATTCTTTCGGTTATATCGTGAAATGCCGTTACGCAGCCATTTATTACTCCATTTCTTTTTATGGGAGATGAAACAAACGAAACGGGCAATAATTCATCTTTTGATGTTTTAAAATAATCATGAATAACTCTTATTGTACCTTCTCCATTAAAAACTTTTTCTATTGGATCTTCGCTTTCCAGTTTATTTGCGTGTTCATAAATTCTCTCAAAAACTTTTGTGTCTTTTAACTCATCACAGCTGTAACCCAACAGTTTATAAAATTCCGGATTAGCAAATTTTAGAATTTTATTTTTATCAATTAAGAATAAACCTTCAGCTACAACCGAAGTTATTTCATTGAACTGAGTTTCACTTTCTAATAATTTTTTTTCGGCTTCTTTTCTCTTTGTTATATCATTCCCAACGCCTAACAGTCCTACAAAATCTCCATTCTGTAAAAGTCTTGGAACCACTTGAACTAAAATCCACCTAAACTCACCTTCTTTATTTTTAATTCTTATTTCACTTTCAAATCTTTCATTGTACTTTACAAGTCTTTTGTACTTTTCATTAAATTTTGAAATATCATCCTTGTGAATAAAATTTTTCAAATTTTTATTAAAATTTTCTTCGCCAATAAAATCTTTAGTTTTGGGATTAAAGTATGTAACTGAAAATCTTTCATCAGTCATCCACAGCATTAAAGGCATTGTTTTAGCAATATTAAGAAAACGCGCTTCACTTTCCTTTAAAATTTCTTCGGCTTTTTTTCTTTCGGAAATATCGCTCAATGTTCCGGCAACTCTAAGCGGATTATTGTTCATGTCTCTAATCGCTACTTTACCTTTATCTAAAACCCATTTCCATTCATTGGTCTTTGTTAAAACTCGATATTCCTGATAAAATTGAGGTGTATTTCCTTCAAGGTGAGAATGCAATGCCTCCACAACAATTTCCATATCTTCGGGATGAATTCTGCTTTGCCAACTGAATAAATCTGATTTTATTCCGCCGTTTCGATAACCGAGAATTTCATAATAATGTTTGCTGTAAAATATTTCGTCTTTCTCTATGTTCCAATCCCAAAATCCATCATTTGAGCCTTCAAATACAATTTGCAGCCTTTCAACATTTTCAATAAGTAAATTTAGCGCTTGATCTCTTTCCTCTTCCACACTTCTATTTTCATCAAATATTTCTTCTCTTTCAATTTCAAATTCTTTAACGTTCTTTTTAATCAAATCTTCATATTGGAAACGAACGGTTTCATCGGAAATTATCAGTTGAATATATTCAACTTCATCTTCTCTAATTACCGGCAAAAACTGAATTTGAAAATGAAGTTTTTTTCCTGATAATTTATATTCAATAATTTCTGTAAATTTTTCATTGTTAAGGCATCTATCAATCCAATAATTCCATTCGGTGTAAAATTCGGAAAATCTTAAAATACCTCTATAAGTATTCAAATTTCTCTTTTCGTCCAGTTTTTCGCCAATGAATAGTTCAAATCTTTCTTTAAATGAATTATTGAAGTAAATCAGCTCGTAATTTTTTGTGAATGCAACTATACATTCGCGTAAATTATCAAGAATGTTTTTTTGGTCGAAAGCAATGGAAGGTTTGAATGTAATTTCGTTAGTCATTTACGCCAATGTAAATTATTTTTCATCATTATCGAAATTATTGAACGGATTTTTATAACTTATTTTCTGCAAAAACGTCTATAATTAGGAAAAAAATATTGAGAAGTTTATGGCAACTTTTATTTTATGGGTTATTCTAGCAATAATTTCTTTTCCGCTCGCAATTGCGGTTTTAATTCTTTATCCCTTTATTTGGCTTATTTTACTTCCTTTCAGATTGGTAGGATTCGCCGTTGGAACTGTTTTTGACATTTTAAAAGCAATTATTCTATTCCCATTTAAAGTATTTCATTAAATCAAAACTCACATAATAAGCTGTTTTATAAAAGATTAAAAGTTTTTAGGATTTTATATCTTTTTTAGTATCATTTTCTTAGCTTTATTCTGCCCTTTTAACAATAATTTGAAAATTAAGCAATGACAAAGAAAAACAAAAAGTTTGAAAATCAATTAATTTGGGAAAAAAGTCCATATTTGCTTCAACATTCACACAACCCGGTTAATTGGTTTGGCTGGAACGAAAGCGCGTTTAATAAAGCAGAAAATGAAAACAAACCGATTTTTTTATCAATAGGATATTCTACTTGTCATTGGTGTCACGTAATGGAGAGAGAATCTTTTGAAGATGAAGAAGTTGCAAATTTAATGAATGATGTTTTTGTTTCCATTAAAGTAGATAGAGAAGAAAGACCCGATATTGATAATTTGTACATGTCGGTTTGTCAAATGATAACAGGACACGGCGGCTGGCCTTTAACAATAATTATGACACCGGAAAAAAAACCTTTTTATGCCGGAACGTATTTACCAAAAAATTCATTTGGCAATAGAGTCGGAATGATTGACCTTGTAAAAAGAGTTGGTGAAATTTGGAAAAATCAAAAACAAGAGATTAATGATTCCGCCGATAAAATAACTTCATATATTAATTCCGAACATAATATTAATTTAACTGATTTTACAAATCCCCAAATTTTGGATACCGCATTTTTAGAATTTCAAAAAAAATTTGATAATGACTTTGGCGGTTTTGGAGATAGGCCGAAATTTGCATCACCGCATAATTTGCTTTTTTTATTGAGATATTTTAGAAAGACAAAAAATGACGACGCAAAATATATGGTTGAAAAGACTTTGATTGAAATGAGAAAAGGGGGAATTTTTGACCATTTAGGTTTTGGATTTCATCGCTATTCAACTGATAGAAAATGGTTTCTTCCTCATTTTGAAAAAATGATATATGATCAGGCGATGTTAATTATTGCCTACGCTGAAACATTTCAACTGACCAAAAACGATTTTTTCAAAAAAACCGCGGAAGAAATAATTACTTATATATTTCGTGATATGAAATCGCCGGAAGACGGATTTTATTCAGCTGAAGACGCCGACAGCGAAGGCGAAGAAGGAAAATTCTATACATGGACGAAAAATGAAATATTAAAAATTTTAGGTGATCAAAACGGAGAAAAATTTTCTCAAATTTTTAACGTGAAGGAAAATGGAAATTATTACGAAGAATCAACCGGTGAACTAATAAATAAAAATATATTGTTTACAAATGAAATTGCGGATAACAATAACATAGATAATTATAGAACAAAATTATTTTTATTTAGAGAAAGCAGAATACATCCATTTAAAGATGATAAAATTTTGACCGATTGGAACGGATTAACAATAGCGGCGCTGGCAATTGCCGGAAGAATTTTTGATAATAAAAAAATAATTGATACCGCTGAAAAATCCGTTCAGTTCATATTAAAAAATCTTATTTCAAAAGATGGGGATCTTCTTCATAGATATAGAGACGGCGACTCTTCTATTGACGCTAAGATTGATGATTACGCATTTTTTATTTGGGGATTATTGGAATTATATGAATCGACTAATAAGACATTTTATTTGGAAAAATCTATTGAACTAACGGGTAAATTAATTTCCGGTTTTTGGGATACTGAAAATAATTCGGGTTTCTTTTTTACAGATGAAAATTCAGAATTAATTGTAAGAACCAAAGAATTTTACGACGGAGCCGTTCCTTCGGGTAATTCCGTTATGTTCAGTAATTTAATAAAATTGTTTCACATTACGGGAAATCAAAAGTATAAAGAATTTGCCGAATTATTAAACAAGACTTATAAAAGTTCGGTAGAAAAAGTCCCGATCAGTTTTGGTTATTTTTTATCGGGGTTAATTTTTCAATTAAATAATACCAAGGAAATTTTATTAGTCGGCGAAAAAGAAAATCCGCTTACAAAACAAATGCTGAAAATAATAAATGAAGATTTTAATCCGAATAAGGTTGTAATTTGCTTGGATAAATCCGATCCATATTATGATAAATTACTTCAAACGGCAGAGTATTTGAAAAATTACAAAATGATAAACGAAAAAACCACGGCTTATATCTGTGAAAATTTTGAATGCAATTTGCCAGTTAATAACATTGACGATTTTATAAAATTATTTAATAAGTCTTAAAATATTTTTATCGGATTACAAAATTCCACATGTTTCTTTGCTAAATTATGTAAATCCCTTGTTACATTTATATCGATACATTTACCATTTTCGTCGAATTTCTCTTCAATATTTGCGATTGATACTACTCTTGGCAAAACAAAACTGCCGATATGCGAGCAAACACTTCTCAAATGTTCCAATGATTTTATTGCGCCAATCGATCCGCTGGCGATGCCGAATAAACTTATAGGTTTATCTTTCATTTCGGAAGGATAACTTGCGTTTTCGAACATTAATTTTAATTTTGCCGAAAACGAACCGTTGTATTCGGGAGTGCCTATAATATATGAATCGGCTGATTTTAAAAGTTTGCGAAGTTTGACTGAATCGTCCTTCTCTATTTTTTCACCGGGAAAAGGTAAACTGAAATCTTTCAAGTCAATTTTTACAATTGAAACATCTATATTTTTTTCTAAAACTTTTACTATGCAGTTTATACAAAATGAAATATAATTTCTATTTTGCGCACTGCCGTTAACCACAGCAATTTTCATTAAAAATCTTTCTGTTAAAATGTAAGACCTTTGTAAAATTAATAATTTGAAACAAAAATTAGTAATTAAAACAAAGTATTTTTTCTGAAGAATATTTTGCCGCCTATATTTTTTCCGTCAAAATAATTTTCTTTGTTCAACGAAGACTCAATAATATAATTTGTTGAATCTCTGTAGGCGGAAATAATTATTGGACTTGAATTTTCAACATCTATAGTAAGTTTTGATGTAAAATTAGGCAATGATGCTTTATCAATGTTTTTATAATTGGAGTTAGAAATTCTTTCAATCGCATTTAATACATTATCAGTTTTTACCGAATCCGTCTTGCTTCCATCTGCAAACCATACATTATTAATTTTTACCAATTCAAATGAGCTGTCAGGATTGACAGATTCAAATTTTAATTTATTCCATTTTTGTCTTTCAGATTTAATAACGGTTTCATCTTTATAACTATCGGCGTTTCTGTTAAAAAACATATCTAAAAAGCCGCTAACTTCATATATATCGTTATCACCGGCAAGTTTAACAAAAGTTGTCATTGTCCTTGGCTGCTGAAAAGCAAATTTACCGATCATCAAATCCAAGACTTTTTTACTGCCTTCATTAACTTCAATTCTTGTGGAAGCCGAATCAATTTGATATTCTTTCCATTTATCTTTACTTCGCGCGGCAACGCGTTCAGGTTTAATCATAATCAATTGATTAATCAAATTCTTTATTTTTGTTTCCGGTACGGTATATATTTTTCCCAATTCGGAAGTTACTTTCCATAAAGTTTTTTCTTTTATGAGTCGAACTTCTTTACCTTGAAGAGATTTAGGATAAATCGAAATACTAGTTACCTTGGATGTATCTATTGAAACTAATTCTTCTTTGAAAGTTCTTTCATTCTTTGTGGATTCGTTTGAGAAAATTAATATTACGGCAATTACTAAAATTGCCAAAACTATCCACAGCAGTTTGTTTGAGTTTTTATTAAACATAATCAGTTGATTTTATAATGTTTCTAATTTTTTTCTTATACTGAAATCTTACAAATCCAAACACAATAATAATTGCAATTGGAATTATAAAATTTGCGTATTTTATTAAAG
The DNA here is from genome assembly GCA_016713565.1 of Ignavibacteriota bacterium. Taxonomy (NCBI): domain Bacteria; kingdom Pseudomonadati; phylum Ignavibacteriota; species Ignavibacteriota bacterium. The sequence goes on along the minus strand of JADJOX010000001.1, from coordinate 451,798 downwards.
TTTTAGTACCGTCTTCCAATTGTGCGTCTAACGGTCGCGCAGTAACGCCTTTGGTTCTAAGTTCAATCAAACCCGTATCATCAGAAAGCCAGTCAATTGAGTTTGTCATCAAATTAACATTATCCGGCTGTAATTGCTGTCCTTGCTGAGCATCTCCGTTAACCGCAAAATCTCCGTCGCTAAAAACTACCATTTTTGAATAAGTGTTATTAGCGATTTTTCCTTCCATTGCAACCGCAACCGGAATATTCGACATTCCAAAATCTTGACTTCCCCATTGTTTTTGAATATCAAAAAATAAAGGTAAAGTTTCCAAAGAAGATTTATCGGAGGAAGCAGCTAATTTCGAATATTTGATGCTCGTATCTTTCGGCGCAATTGTTAATGAACTTACAAATGGAAATATAACAGCTTCCAATCCCTTTGTGATTGGATGTTCTTCAAATTTAGAAATGATTGGCAAATATGGAAAACTAATTGGAATATTCATCCTAAACATTCCTTGATTCTGCTGAACCATAACACTGCTGCATTTTGCGTCAATTACAAAATTATCTTCAACGGAAACACCATATTTTTTTAACCATTTTGAAATTCCGGTTTTAACAAGTTCACCGGTCGCGTTTTGAAAATTTCCTTTAACTGTATTTATTGCCAAAAGCAGTCTTCCGCCCCTTGCCAAAAATTCATCTAAATAATTGTAATCTCTGTCAATAATTGAATCAGATGGAGCAATAACTACGAGAGTCTTAATATCACTAGGTATATTGGAAGTATCAGAAAGAGCAACTGTTTTTTCATCGTACATGACATTAAGCTGTTGTCTTAATTGTATTAATTGACTTAAATCCGGTTCGCCGTGTCCTTGTAAAAATCCGATAACCGGTTTATTGGTTACAGATAATTTCTTTATTGCGGTCGATAATGAATATTCCATTGCCGAGCCAGGCTGAATAAAAGGTATTGGTTCTTTGTTTTCGCCCATTTGAAGCAAAGCGCCTAAATATGCTTTTTGCTGTTTTACTTGATCTTTATCTCTAACGTTAATCATTATTGGAGAAATACCGGATTGCTGAGCTTTCATTTCAACTTCTTGATCTTTGTTTGGATTTATAAACTCATAAACAACATTTCCATTTGATCGGTTTGAATATTCAATCAGCATATCTTTAAAATCTTGGCGTACTTTTTCAATATCCGGAGGTAAATCTTCCGAAAAATATGCGGTAACAGTAACCGGTTCTTTAAGATTCTTTAAAATATCTTTTGTCGCATCGCTTAATGAGTATCTTTGATCTTCCGTTAAATCAATTCTAAAAAAATATCTTGACGAAAGAATATTTAACAAAATTAAGATAGCGATTACTAAAAAAAGAGTGGTTTGAATTTTTTTCTTTGTTAACATAATTTTTTCTTACTCAACTATATTTCTTTTTGAAAGGACTGAATCTGCCAATAATAATCCAATAGCAGTAATTGATAAAAAATAAACTAAATCTTTTGAATCAATAACACCTCTTGATATTGATTCGTAATGAGTTGATAAACTTAAATAATTAAAAATGTAAGCCGCTGTACCTGTAAAACTTGAAGATAAAACATCAAAAATAATTAGGAAGAAAACTCCGATAAAAAGTGCAACCAAAAATGCTACAATTTGATTGTTTGTTATACTGCTGGCAAATAATCCGATGCTTATGAATGCGGCACTCATTAGAATCATTCCGAAATAACCGCTCCAAACCGAACCGTGATCTACTTTCCCGAGCATAGAAATACTTATATAATATGGAATTGTTAAAAGCAACGCTACGCCTATTAACATCAAAACGGCTAAGAATTTTCCCGCGATAATCTGCCAGTCGGTAATTGGTTTTGTTAACAGTAATTCTAATGTTCCGGTCTTTCTTTCTTCCGCAAGCATTTTCATTGTTAAGGCAGGAATGAAAAAGAACAGCGTCCAATATGCGACAGAGAAAAAAGGCATAAGTGTTGCTTGACCTATAAAGAATATATCCGAACCGTAAAGCCATGTAAAAAATCCGCTTAGACCTAAAAACACAACTAAAATAATATAAGCTGTAAGCGAATCAAAAAATGATCTGAATTCTTTTTTTGCAATTACCCAAACTGGTTTCATTTTATTTCCCAAATTTTAACTTTTTTTACATTTTCTGCTGAATTAGTTTTTGCGTCATACTCCAATAAAAAATTCCGGTACAAATTCGGAATTACAAATTGAAATAATATTTCTAATTTGTTGTTAAATCTCTAAAAATATCTTCAAGTTTAGTTTCAATAGGCGTTAGTTCCGATAATATCCATTTGTTTTTAACACACATTTCAAAAATTTCTTTTTTAGAACTGACTTCTTTTTTACTGTTAACGTAAAAAGTAAAATCACTTTCGTTTAAAGGATCAACCATCGCAACTGTTGATAAATTCTGCATTTCCTTAATAACTGTATTTTTGTCGTTTGCTTCGCTAATTCCGACTTTTAATATTTCTTGTCCTTGAGCTTGTTTTCTTAAACTTTCCGAAGTACCGTCGGCTACTATTTTGCCGTCATTAATAATTAATATTCTATCACAAGTAGCTTCAACTTCCGGTAAAATATGCGTACTGAGAATTACTGTTTTTTCTCTCCCTATTTCTCTGATCAAATTTCTAATTTCAACTATTTGGTTGGGATCCAATCCTGTTGTTGGTTCATCAAGTATTAAGATTTCAGGATCGTGTATCAATGCCTGTGCAAGCCCGACTCTCTGCTTATATCCTTTTGAAAGTTCACCAATCTTTTTATGTTTCTCTACGTTTAATCCGCAAATTTTCACCATTTGCGCAATTCTGTCTTTAATTTTTTCTTTCGGAACATTTTGAAGTTCGGCAATGAATTCCAAATATTCCAAGACCGGCATATCATGGTAGAGCGGATTACTTTCGGGCAAATAGCCAATCATTTTTTTTACTTTTTCCGGTTCTTCCAAAACTGAAATTCCATTGACCTTTGCATCGCCTTCCGAAGGAGCCATGTAACCGGTAATTATTTTCATAGTTGTAGTTTTTCCGGCTCCGTTTGGACCAAGAAAACCTAATACTTCACCGGTTTTAACTTCAAATGAAATATTGTCAACAGCTCTTTGTGTTTGATATTTTTTGGTTAGATTCGATACAGTAACGCTCATAAATTCATATACCTATTTTTTTCGGTGAGAAAAATATAAATGATTAAATGTATTTTTTAAAAAACATGTAAATTGTACAAAAATAATTTTTTGCGGTTCCATGTTATTTTTCTAAAATTTTAATTCCTTCTTTACCAGCTACTATAACTTTTGTCGCAAGATTTAGAAATAGTCCGTGTTCAACTATTCCTGCTCTATTTTCCAACTTTTCAGCAAGTTCAAATGGATTTTGAATAATTCCAAAATCAGCATCTAAAATAAAGTTGCCTTCGTCCGTAATTACCGGACTGCCATTTTGATATAAACGCAATGTCGGCTTTCCATTAATTGAATCGATAAATTTCTTTTCAAGCGGAAACGCAAATTGTAAAACTTCAACTGGAACAGCCCAGTTCGTTCCCAATTTTTCAGACAGTTTAGTTTCATCAACTACAATTATTAACTTTTTACTTGCTTGCGCAATAACCTTTTCACGCAAATGTGCTGCGCCTCCGCCTTTAATCAAATTAAGATATTTATCAACTTCATCAGCGCCGTCAATTGTTACATCAATCTCTTGCTTTTCGTTAAATGTAATTATGGGAATATTTAATTCTTTAGCTAGTTTTTCGCTGGTCAAGGAGCTTGGAATAGCGGCAATGTCTTTTAATTTTCCATCTTTAAGCAGGCTTCCAATTTTCTGAAGTGCATAATAAAATGTACTTCCTGAACCTAAGCCAATTACCATTCCGGATTTAATTTCATCAACCGCTTTTTCAGCTGCTAGTTTTTTATATTCTTCAATCATTTTTAATCTTTCGGGTTTGTCGCAAAAACTGTTAATTCTGTTATAAATCCTCTGTCATTCATTTCTAACGCCGATAAAATGGAATGCGCGATATCTTCACCAAGCAATTTTGTTGGATTAAAATTTCTACCTGGTCTGCCTGAGTTAACAACAAAATCGGTTTGTACTTCAGAGGGATTTATCAATATAACTCGAATGTTAAAAGGCCTTAATTCAGCTCTCCAACATTCAGTCATTCCGCGCAGAGCAAATTTTGACGCGACATAAGAAGTTCCTCCGGCAAAACCTTTTGTAGCCGCCGTTGAAGCAATATTAATAATATCTCCGCCATTTTTGGTCTTAAATATTTTTGCAGCTTCTCTTGCAGCCAACGCGGCACCGATCACGTTTGTCTGTAAAACATTATTAAATTTTTCAAAATTAACATTTTCTAGGGTTTCAAAATAACCAAATCCCGCATTGTTGACCAATACATCCAAAGTTCCAAACTTATTTTTAATTTTTTCAAAAAGCTCAATAACTTCATTTTCCTTTGAAACATCGGAAACAAATCCGGTAAATCCATATTTTTCAATTGCCTCGTCAAGTTTGGATTTATTTCTTCCGGTAATTATAACATTTGCGCCTTTTTCTTTTAGCATAACCGCGGTTGATAGTCCAATACCCGAACTCCCTCCGGTTACTAATATAACTTTATTTTCTATATTCATGCTTCTTCCTTTCACATTTAGTAATATTTAAAATTAATTTTAATTTCGCTTGACCCACCTTTTTCATCTGTACATACAATTTTTACCGACTTTTGTTTCGGTACAAAAAATAATTTTTCTCCCGCTCTGCATTTTTTATAAAATTCATCATTAATATACCAATAATGTGTTAAAACATTTGAAGCCGAAACCGCTTGCAATAAAATTTTTTGGTCTGAATTTCTATCTATATAATAATCATAATTTTCCAAAGGTGAAATTATTTTTGGTCCGCTATTTATCAACTTGCTGTTGCATTCCGGATTATGTAAAGGCGGTTCTATAATACTAATATTAATTTTCTTGTACCATAATTTTAATTCGGGATCCAATATGGGATATGCAATTTCTTTATATTTATTGTTTCCCAAACATTCCGCGCAGTATACTTTTGTTTCTTTCTCATCAACTAAATATGTTTTATATCTTTCGCATTTTTTATGATGCGAAATGTTTTCTATGTAATAATCATAAATAATATTTTTACAATTTTCTGTTGGCAGTAGTCCGGTTTCTTCGCAAACTTTTCTCTCTAATAATTCAAATGGAATTTCAAACCATTTTTTATCAGAGCCATAATCAATTGAATTGAAAAGGTCGAATAAAAGTGGAACTGCCATTTCCGCACCGGATAAATAAGGTGAACCTTTCCCATTGAAATTTCCAAGCCAAACTCCAACTGTATATTTGGGATTTACGCCAATTGCCCAAGCATCTCTTTTCCCGTAAGAAGTTCCAGTTTTCCAAGCAATTTTTGGAAGTTTTGTTTCGCCGATAAGAGTGTTTGGGAAATCAGGCCTTTCAATTCCCGATAAGATTTTTGTTATTAAGAAAGAAGCAGATTCCGAAAATATTTTTTTAGAAATCGAACTATTTCTATTTACTAAAAAATTTAAGTTATTAAAATTACCTTTATTGGAAAATGAAGAATAAGTAGTTACAAGCTCTTCCAAAGTAGTTCCGCATCCGCCGAGAATAAGTGAAAGCCCCAACTTAGTTTTATCGGCAGATATTCTATTAAATCCGGCATTTTCCAACAATTGAATAAAATTATTTATACTTACTTTTTGAAGGAGTTGTACAGCCGGGATGTTTAAAGAATTTTTAAGGGCAAATTCAGCTGTTACTTCTCCGTAAAATCTATTATCAAAATTTTCAGGCTCATATCCTCCAAAGTCCATTGGAATATCATACAATTTCATTTTGGGAGTTAAAATCCCCTTGTCAAATGCTTGCGCGTAAAGAAAAGGTTTTAATGTTGATCCGGGAGAACGGATAGATGTTATGCCGTCAACTTGCCCGGCATTTTCATTATCATTGTAATCAGCCGAACCGCAATAAACCAAAACATTCCTAGTTTTATTATCCATAATTAGAACCGCGCCGTTTGAAACATCTTTACTTCTATTTCTTGAAATATAATTTGATAAAAGTTTTTCGGATATTTTCTGACTTGTTAAATCTAAAGTGCTTTTTATTATTGGTCCGTTTGATACTTTGATCATTCTATTGCAAAAATGCGGAGCGGCTTTGGGAATTGGAAATCTATTACTATGAAGCGGTTCATAGAGCGCGTCAATTAAATACTTTTTATCGAAAATTTTTTCATCGATAAATTTATTTATCCAAATGTCTCTTTTTAATTTTGTGTTCGAATAATCTTTATCCAATCGGTAATTATTCGGATCATTTGGAATTACGGCAAGAGTAACCGCTTGAGCAAGACTTAATTTATTTGGCGGACGATTGAAATAAATATAAGAGGCGGCTTTTACTCCTTCAATATTTCCGCCGTATGGAAGATAATTTAAATACATTTCCAAAATTTCTTTTTTTGAATATAGAATTTCAATTTGTACCGCTCTAATTATTTCAATGAATTTATTAAGGTAAGTTCTGTTTGACGGATTCCAAATTCTTGCCAACTGCATAGTTATTGTCGACGCGCCGGAAACGATTTTCTTATTTAATAGATTTGAGTAAAAAGCACGTATAATGGCAAAGGGATTTACACCAAAGTGCCAGTAAAAATATTTATCCTCCTTTTCAATTATAGATTTAACCAATTCCGGCGTAATTTCATTTAGAGAAGTTTTCATTCTCCATTTGTCATCACCGGAAAGATAAGCTGATAAAAGAGTTCCGTCTTTCGCTAAAACTTCCTTGGAAAATATTTTTTCATCGGGCAGCGGAAATATCAAATTTAAAATTGCAAATAAAATAATTGCACTTAAAATAAATACAATGAATCGCGTAAATATTTTTTCATTTTTAATTTTCACAACTATTCTATAACAACCTTTCCGTTTCCATTGAACGAATGATAATCCCTATCATACATTGCTTCAGCACCAATAGCCGGCAGCAAATATTCGCCTTTATTTACAACTCTCAGCATATAATAAAAATCTTTTGTTTTGTTCGCAGCCAAATCAGTAAATAAAATTAATCTATCGTCTCTAACATCCATGTACTGAACATTCAATTGATTATTATTTTCCCAATTAAAGTTTGTAGATGTAGAAACTCGTGGATTTTCAATCTCAAATCCTGCCGGAATCAAATCTGATATAACAATATTTTCCGCGGATCTCTGTCCGCCGGTTAAAGATATTTTACAAACAATTAAATCTCCCTGCATGAATTTATTATTTGTAATTTCGCTTTTGGTTTTATAATTGTAATATGTTCTTCTCACTTTCATTTGTGAATCAATTATCTTAACATCCGGTTTTGTGCTTACTCCTTCGGTATTCCAGAAATAATACACTTTGCCTTCGCCTTTTGCATTTAAAGAAATTTTACCAGAGTTAAGTTGATTATCAGAAATTACAATATCGGAATTTTTATATGTTCCGATGCTTTTACCGTTTGATAATACATCGACCTGCAAATTTGATTTTGCTTGTGATTTAAGCGCTTTACCCAAAGCGAGAAAAGTGAAAGCAGTTTCCTGTGTAGAATATATGTTTTCAGAATTTTGGCTCAAATATTTCACAATAATTGGAATTTGCAAATTGCTCGGATCAACTTCTAAAAGTACATTAAGCATTATCGCGTTTGCTCTAATGTTGGAATCGAAACATCCTCCCGAAAGTCTATCAGTTTGTTCGGCGCTAAAATTATTTGGAATTAATTGTGCAAATGAATTTCTTTTTTCCATCAAAGCATAAGCGCCGGCTAATAAATATTTTGTATCATTTGTTAGAAGCTGCGGCATTGCTTTATAATAATTCATGGTGGAAATATCGCCTTTGCCGGTTTGAGCTAAAACATACAACGCGTAAATAATTTCCTTTTGCGCAATTTTAATTATTGTTTTTTGATTATTAGAATACGTAACATAATCTACAATATTTTTATCTTTAACTTTTTTTCCTAAATACGAGATCAATTTGGAAAAAACATTTTCATCAACATAAAATCCTGCTTTCTTAGCTTCGACCAAAAAATGAGCGGCGTAAACTGTTCCCCAAAGATTTGATTCATTTGAACCTTGCCAGTAGGAAATAGAACCGTCATAAAGCTGCATAGATTCTAACTTTTTAATTCCTTCATTTACAAAATATATGGAATTATTATTTACAAATAATTTTGGCTCAATGTTTTTTGCAATATCTCCAAAATATAATTGAGGAAACACTTTGGATACAGTCTGCTCAACACAGCCATAAGGATAGCCAAGAAGATATTTTAATTGTTTGGCAAATTTAATAATTGGAAGTTTGCTTATTGTTAAAGTAGAACTCTGCGAACTTTTTATATAATAATTTGGCAAATTCAATTCTAATTTATCGCCTGCTTTAATTTCTCCCGAACCGCTTTCAACAACTAAAGGTGAAGCCGGTCTAATTCCAATATTTATTTCTTCTTTTACTTTTGCCAATCCTTCAGTTTCAAAAATAATATTAGCATTGCCTATTTCATTTTTTGCAGACAAATTAAATTGTACACTTACTGTCGAATTCGGATTGATTTCAACCGATTTAACTTTATCGGATGTAATTTCCAGAGGGCCAGAAACCAATGCTTTGATCTTTACATTGCTTTTTTTGTTAGTAGTATTAACTAATGTTACATTAGAAACAATTTTATCATTTGAGGATAGGAATCTTGGTATTTGAGGTTCTAAAATTAAATCATCGGAAACTTTTATGCTTTTATCGGCTGATCCAAATTTTGGTCCGTTATAAACCAATGCCATAATTCTTACTTCTCCATTGAATTGCGGAATTGGCAAATTGATTTTCACTTCACCGTTAGCGTTTGTCTTTTTGATTCCGCTCCAATAAGAAAGAAGTTTATATCTTTTTGATGTTACCGGATTTACTCTTTTCTTTAACTGTCTCGCGAGTTCATCGCCGCCTGTAGAAGATTTTTTTGAAATTATTTCCGGAAGCAGTAAAGAATATAGATCATAACTTTCAACTTTCAGCGGTCTATCGGCATACATATAGTTATAGGCGTCGGGTGTTTCAAAATTTTTGATCTGCAAAATCCCTTCATCAACAGCGGCAACTGTTACATAAATATTTTTCTCTTGATTTGTTTTTATTGTAATTTCTTGCGTAGTGTTCGGCTTAACTTTTTCGGATGCAATTACTTTTACTGGAAGCTTGTTCGCTTTCTTTTCTATTTTCACAGACGCATATCCATGCCCGACTAAAAACGGAGATTCGCTTTCTTTTCCATGAGGCTTGAATAATGTTGCCGAAATAAAAACATTAGGCAAATAACTTTCCGATAAGTTAAATTCGGTTTGCGCGGAATTATTTTTCACATCAATATATTTATGTTCGTAGATTCCATTTCGTTCTAAAGTTAAAAGCATTTTTCCGGAAAACGGACACTTAAAAATTGCTTTAACTTTTTCATTTGGTTCATAAGTTGATTTATTTAAAACAATTTCAATCTTACCTTCTTTATCAATATCAAAGTTTGAAACCGTCAAATCGGACCATCCGTAAACATAAAATTCGGTTTTGTAATAAGCTTTATTATCTTTTTCGGAAATTCTTAATTCATATTGTCCCGTATTATTTGCATTCACAATTAATTTTGAAGGAGTTCCGCTAATTTGAATTTCCTTTTCCCATTCAACAATTTCAGTCTTTACAGAAGTATAAATATTTCGTCCGTCATAATCTTTTCTTAGAACGGAATCCCATTTGTATCTAACTAATTTTGCCGTTCCTTTAAAACTTTTTGAAGGCTGGTCATCTTTATTAACCGAAACAACTTCAAAATTATAGTTTTGATTTTTGTTTAAGTAATAATCCGGCGATTTAATTCCAATGAAATTATTTTTTGTAAAAATATCAAAATCAGCAACGCGGTTAACTGTTCTTCCCGTTAAATCAAATACGCTAGCGTAAGCGTATGCCGTAATTTTTCCGCCGCTCAATAAATTTTCCGGGACTGTGTAATCTATTTCAGCGGTTCCATCATCGTCCAAATTTCCGTCAAATGTAACCGGATCAATATTTGAGTTTTCGCCGACGTAATTATTAAAAGCAAAGTCTTTAAATTTGTTGCTGCTAAAATTTGATTGCCTAAATTGGATCTCTCCTTCATATTTTAGTTTTGATGCTTTTGCTCCAAATAAAAATTCCGAACTTAAATTGAATTTTACAGATTCGCCGGAAATAACTTTTTTCTTATCAACATTAAAGTTTACTCTTATTTTATCTGGCACAAATTCTTCAACACCAAAACTATAAGAGCCGATAATTTTTTTTGCGCCGTTATACAGCTCAGCTTTGTACAAACCTGTTTGCGCATATGCTGGCATTAAAAAAGACTGCTCAAATGAGCCCTGTTCGTTTAATGTTTTGGGGAATTCCTCAAATATCTTTCCGGTTGGTGAAATGATCTTTAATACAACCGGTTCATCTGAAATTATTCCTATTTTATCATTTCTTAAAATTCCGCTAATATTAACTTTTTCTCCCGGGCGATATAAATTTCTTTCAGCGTAAAAGAATACTTTATAATTATCCAGATAATCAGAAAAACCGCCAACGTCAAATCTTGATGTTTCAATATAAGATTCACGAAGATCTAAATAATTAAAATCATTTTCTTTCTCGGCAAAAATAATTCTTGGCGCTTCATCTTTATATTTTCCATTTTCCAAAACAAACTTTGCAACGCCGTTTTTATCGGTAACGCTTTCTATCATTGAAGTATTGTGAGTCGAATAAATTTCAACTTTTACTCCTTCAACGGGTTCCGCCTTCGAAATTGAATTTACGAAAACAAGAATTTCGTCTTTTGCTTTTTTTGAAATAAGTCCGAGATCTGAAACGGCAATAATTTTTCTATCCTTTATCCATCTTTCTTCATTGGAAATTATTTCAACCAAAAATATTCCCTTTTGATTTTGAGAGACCGCTTTTTCCAAATTAATATTGATCGTGTTCATCCAATTTTGAGATGAATTTAATTTAATCTTTTCTTTATATAATGCCTTACCATAACTGTCGTCTGTTTCATGGGGATTCATATAATAATCATAGCTGTAATAACCCCAATAATCATTACTGAAATTATTTTTGAAATACATGATATTGTTTTTCTGTATCTGCGAAACTTCAATATTAACGGAATCAATATTTACAATATTTACCGTAAGATTTTTTAAGCCCAAAAGCATTAGGTATTTTCCTTGCTTATCGGAAAAATTTATTGAAGGATCAACGTTAAAAAGTGAAACAACTCTTTCATAATCTCTATCCAATGAACCGCCGTACAATCCTTGTAAACCTTTTTTCACTTTTAATGTTAGTGTATTTTCATTCTGAGTTTTTGTAATGATCTTAATGTGATTATCATAAACTTGAGTTTCAAATTCGGTCTTCGGATCGAGCGATAAATAGTTGTTTACATTGTCTTTTATGATAGCTTGATTTAAATAAATATCTATCCAACCATTATTTCCGTCAAAACCGGAAACAACATCGGTAATATCTAATTTGGTGATTTTAGATAATTCATAATCAAAATTTCTATTTTCCGTTAAACCTTCTTTACCTAAAATTGACTTTAATCCTTTTTTAATTTCAACCGAAATATTTTGATCTTCAGTCGATTGTTTTATTTCACCCAAATTAATTGAAATAATATTGGAAGAAGAAGTTGTCGCAATTTCAAAATTCTGCACTTTATTTCCACCAATTGAAATTTCCAAAAATGATGAAAGTTCTTGCGGCTGAACCGGATAATTAAAATGTAAGTTTGTCTGTATGCTTGTAACGTAAGATTTATGAGGAATTTGAGTCCAGAAAAATTCTGCCTTTGTTACGTCAAATTTAGGAGTATTGAAATTAAAAGTTTCAAAATCGGTACTGAGATTTTTATTGAACAAAACTTTATTTGTAATTTTTGCGGTATAATTCTGCATTGCCGTTAAAGTAAAATCCGGAGAAAACTGCAATGTTCTAGCGTCAAGCCATTTGAATTTTCCGTTTATTTTCGGTTCAAATGAAATAAATTCATCTGAAAGCCACTCTCCTATTTTATCAGTCGGCGCTAAATCTTGAGAAAATTCAACCGTGAAATTTGTAGCATTATCAATTTCACCTTTTGGAGAAAATTCTACAACCCTTACAGAGTTTTGGGAGGAACATGAATATATTAAAACTGCAATTACGTAAAAAATTACTTTTAAAATTTTCATCTTTTATCTCATGATTTATAAAATTATTAAGCTAAAATTAGGGTTTTTTTTGGCAATATTAAAAAAAATGATTCTGTCAAATGTGATTTCATGTCTTGAGATTCAATTTTCTGATAGGTAAATTTTGTTTAGAATTTAAAAAGATTGTTGAAAGGAAATAATTTGCAAAAAAATAATGTATATATTGAGACTTACGGCTGTCAAATGAATTTAGCTGATACTGAAATTGTGCAGGGAATTTTAACAAATAAAGGTTATGATTTAACTAATAATATAAATAACGCCGATATAGTTCTTTTAAATACTTGCAGCATAAGAGAAAACGCCGAACAAAGAATTTACGGTCGATTGGGAAATATTAAAACATTAAAATACGATAAACCTAATTTAGTAATAGGCATTTTAGGCTGTATGGCTGAAAGATTACGAAACGATTTAATTAACGACAAAAAAATGGTTGATTTGGTCGTTGGTCCCGATGAATACAGACGTTTACCCGAGTTTATAGATTTTGCGTTTGCGGGTGAAAAAGGCATTGGAGTAAAGCTCTCAAAAACTGAAACATATGATGATCTGATTCCTTTTAGAACGAATGATGATGGACTTTCCGCATGGATTTCCGTAATGCGCGGCTGCGATAAATTCTGCACATTTTGCGTTGTACCTTTTACCCGCGGAAGAGAAAGAAGCCGCACTTTGGAATCTGTGATTAAAGAAGTCGAGCAGCTTTCACAAAACGGATATAAAGAAATTACATTGCTAGGACAGAATGTAAATTCCTATAATGATAACGGTCAGGATTTTGCCGATCTGCTCGCGGCAGTTGCTGTTGTTGATAGAAAGATCCGTGTCAGATTTTCTACTTCACATCCACAGGACTTTTCCGATAAATTACTTTACACAATTTCCGAACACCCAAATTTGTGTAATTACATTCATCTTCCCGTTCAATCCGGATCTAACAAAATATTGGATTTAATGAACAGAACTTACACAATTGAACACTACCTTAGCATTATAGAAAAAGCAAGAAAAATTATTCCGGGTGTTTCATTTTCTACGGATATTATCTCAGGTTTCCCAACTGAAACATACGAAGATCATTTGGCAACATTAGACGTTATGCGAAAAGTGAGATATGATGGAGCTTATATGTTTAAATATTCACCGAGAGAAGGAACAAAAGCATATAAAATGATTGATGATGTTGATGAAGAAACTAAATCAAAAAGGCTGACTGAAATAATTGACGAACAGCAGAAAATTTCTTATGAAATAAATCAAGAATTAATTGGTAGCGAAGAAGAAATTTTAATTGAAGGTTTCAGCAAAAAATCAGAAGAATTTCTTGCCGGAAGAACCGATACAAATAAAGTTGTTATAATTCCCGCTCAAAAAAATATTTCAAAAGGTGATTACATAAAAGTTGTAATTAACAAAGCAACATCGGGAACCTTGTTTGGAAATGTTTTGACAAAAGTTGATTTTTCAAACGAAGAAAAATATAAGATTGCATAAATGAAAAAATTAATAATCACATTTATTTTGTTATTTTCTGTTCAAGTTTTTGCTCAAAGCATTGATATAATTCCCCAATTGAAAATGATTGAACAGGGAAAAATTGATGAAGCAAAACAAAATTTGGAATTCCTTAAAAAGAAAAATTCAAATGACCCAAACGTAATTTTTCTTCAAGCGGTTTTAACCGAAAACGGTGAGGAATCACAGAAACTTTATGAACTGGTTTATTCAACATTTCCTAACAGTAAATTTGCAGATGCCGCGTTGTTCAGAAGTTTCTCTTATTTTTACGCGATTGGACTTTATAAAAAAGCAGAAACATTAAAAGTGCTTCTTCAAAAAGAATATCCCGATTCTCCCTACTTAAAGAACACGGAAAGAAGTTTTGTTCAAGACGATGAAATGATAGTAGTTGAAAATAAACCTTACAACAAAAAACCGGAAAGTGAAAAGAAATTCACAGTTCAAGCCGGAGCTTTCGGCAATCTTCAAAATGCCCAAGAACTTAAAAATAGATTTGTTCAAAAAGGATTGACTTCTCAAATAACGCAAAAAAATGTGAATAATTTGCAGTTAAATGTTGTTACTGTCGGTGAGTTTACAAATATTTCTGACGCTGAAAATTTAGTAAAAGACTCAAAACCGAATTTTCGGTTGATGGAAAAGTAAGAGAGATAGAATAAATATTTTTCATGAAATTAAAATTCATTGGCACAAGTTCAGGACAAACAAATCCAAATAGAAATCATTCGGCAATTTTATTTGAAAATGATTCATCTAAAATTTTAATTGATTGCGGTGACGGAGTTTCGAGATCTTTACTTCATCAAAAAATTTTACCAAATCAAATAAATAAAATAATAATTTCTCATTTTCATTCAGATCATATTGCCGGATTACCGTCATTATTAACCCAAATGATAATTTCAAAAAGAAATACTTCAATAGATATTTTTATTCCGAAAGGCTTACAGATTACATTGCAGAATTTTTTACGATCAAATTTATTGTTTATAGAAAAGTATGATTTTAAAATTGATCTTCATGAATTTGAATTAAATAAGGAATGTAAGTTTGATAAAGATTTCAAATTTGTTGCAAAACAAAATTCACATATTTCAAATAAGCATAACATTAAAATCAAAAACTTAGAGTTTGTTTCAGTCAGCTTTTTATTTAAGATAAATAAAAAGAACATTTTTCATACTGCTGATATTGGAAGCGCGAAAGATCTTCTGTTATTTAATAATTTTAATGTTGATACATTTATTTGTGAAACGACTCACTTAAGTTTAAAGGAAATTGAGAATTACATAATTGATAGAAAAATAAAAAGAACATTCCTTACTCATATAAATTATTCGGATGAAGAATTAATTTCGGATTGGCATAATAATCTTCCTAAAAATTTTCAAAGGCAATTAATTATTGCTCACGATGGTTTGAGTATAAAAATTTAGTTAAGTATTTAAAACATGCATAATTTTTTTTCTGATGAAGTCCAAAAAAACATTAAAAAAAGATCTCATCAAATTATACAAAACAAAACTTACGGTAATTTTTAAACTGCGATGCATTGAAAAAATCGGTAAAAATCTATATTTTTGTCGTATAAATTTGTCATAATGTCACATTATTATTAAAAATGGAAATAATAGGTAAATCCAAACAAATAAAAGATCTGATAGATATCGCGCATCAGGTAGCACAGTCTGATATTTCTGTATTAATTTACGGAGAAAGCGGAGTGGGAAAAGATGTTTTTGCTCAAGAAATTCACAGCACGAGCAAAAGGGCAAATAAGCAATTAATAAGCGTAAATTGCGGAGCAATTCCCGAAGGAATTTTAGAAAGCGAATTATTCGGACATAAAAAAGGTTCGTTTACGGGAGCAATAGATGACAGAAAAGGATACTTTGAAATGGCGGATAAAAGTACGCTTTTTTTGGATGAAATTGCGGAAATGCCATTAACAACTCAAGTAAAATTACTGCGGGTTTTAGAAACCGGAGAATTGTTACCGCTTGGAAGCGAAACCACAAAAAAAGTAGATGTTAGAATTATTGCCGCTACAAATAAAGATCTGCAAGCTGAAGTGGACGCAAAAAGATTTAGAAAAGATTTATTTTTCAGATTGAAGGCAGTTACTCTAAATATTCCTCCATTGCGAGAAAGAAGAGAAGATATTTCACTTCTCATCAATTATTTTTTGAAAAATTATGCTGAAAATCACAAGATTGAATCTCTTACCATGACAAATGAATCATATGATCTGTTAAATGATTATTTTTGGCCGGGGAATATTAGAGAATTAAAGAATGTGGTTGAAACTGCCGCGGCATTAAGCAAAACAGGAAAACTAACGGAAGAATCTTTTAAAAATTTACTTTCTGTTCCAAAAATTGAAGAGACAAAAAATCTTCCTATACTTTTACAAAAATCATCAGAATCATTAGACAGAGAAATAATTTTAGGCGCTTTAATCGAAATAAAAAAAGATTTAAATGAACTTAAGAATTTGGCATATAGAAGTAGTGTATCAACTAAAACTGAAGAAACAAATATCGATTTAGATGAAATTATTCCAATTACCAAACTTGAAAAAGATGCTATTAAAAAGGCTTTGGCATTTACAAAAGAGAGCAAGAGAAAAGCAGCAAACTTACTTGGAATAAGTGAAAGAACTCTTTACCGAAAAATTAAGGAATATGGAATTTAAGCCGAAATTCTATATCTGCTGAATTAAAGTAAAAAAATATGTTTGGAAATCTTTATAAATTTGAACCAAAAGAAAAATTGATTGTTGAAAATTGTAAATGTTAAAAAAAATAATAAAGTATAAAAAATTTGTTATATTGGTTTTTATAACAATAACATTGGCTGGCTGCGCTTATTCATTTACCGGAAGTTCGGTTCCTAATCACTTGAAAACAATTGCAATACCTTTTGCTATTGATAGAAGCGGTTCAGGTGAACCAAACATGGCTGATAATTTTACTAGCACTTTAATTGAAAAATTCATTACTGATAATTCTCTCGCAATTACTGATAAAGCTAAATCAGATGCTCTTTTAGATTGTACAATAAATTCAATTTCCGAATCGCCAAATTCAATAAAAAGCGGCGAATCTGTTTCTTCAATTAGATTAACCATAAACACAAGAGTTGTTTACAAAGATTTTGTTATGAAAAAAACAATTTTTGAAAAAAATTTCTCGGATTACGCAGATTATTCAAATACCGGTGATGTTTACACAAATAGAGTTAACGCAATTACCGAAGCAATTGACAAGTTATCCGATGAAATTTTGCTCGCCGTTGTTTCTGATTGGTAGCAATTGTATATCTTCTAAAAATACTTATATTTACTGTCTGTTTTTTTTTGAAATATTTATTTTAAAAATTTAGGATTTAAAATGATTTTAGACGAAATAGTTTTAATAGTTTACATTCTTACAATGGTTGTTTTGCTCGTATTTGCAAGTCACGGCGTTATTATGCTCTATTATTACAAAAAGTACATATCAAACATTCCGGAGCCATCTGAAACCGATAATTTTGATAAAAAAGTAACCATTCAGCTTCCTTTATATAATGAACAATATGTTACTGATAGATTAATAGATTCTGTCTGTAAAATTGATTATCCGAAAGATTTATTGGAAATTCAAGTTTTGGATGATTCAACTGATATGACGGTTGATTTGGTTAGAAAAAAGGTTGAGGAAAAACAAAAAGAAGGTTTTGACATTAAACAAGTTAGAAGAAGCAACAGAAAGGGTTACAAAGCCGGTGCGTTAAAGGAAGGTTTATTAACGGCCACCGGTGAATTAATTGCCATTTTCGACGCTGATTTTGTTCCGAAACCGGATTTTTTGAAAAATACTTTAAAATATTTTTCTAATCCTAAAATTGGAATGGTTCAAACCCGCTGGGAACATCTCAATGAAGATTATTCAATTTTAACCAGAATTCAAGCTTTAGCATTAAACGGTCATTTTGTAATGGAACAGCCGGTAAGAAATCGTGCCGGATTTTTCATTAACTTTAACGGAACCGGAGGAGTTTGGAGAAAAGCTTGTATTGAAGATGCCGGAAATTGGCATGATGATACAATAACCGAAGATTTAGATTTAAGTTACAGAGCACAACTAAATGGCTGGAAATTTGTTTATCTTAAAGATATTACTACGCCTGCCGAATTACCGGCAGAAATGAATGCCTTAAAAGCTCAGCAATTTAGATGGACAAAAGGCGCTATTGAAACCGCAAAAAAATTATTGCCTTTGGTTTGGAAATCTAAAATTCCAATTAGAACTAAAATTCAATCCACTTTTCACTTAACAAACAATATTGTATTCCCTTTTATTTTAATTGCCGGAATATTAAATGTTCCGCTTGTATTTATTAAAAACAGCGGACCTTATGCAATATTTTTCAATTTTATGTCTGTATTTGTTTTGGCATTTATCAGTTCATTTTTATTTTATCTTTATGCTCAAAAAGATGTTTATACCGATTGGAGAAAAAAAATTGCGCTATTCCCTATTTTTATGGCAGGAAGTATGGGATTTGCTGTAAATAATTCGCGTGCTGTATTTGAAGGATTAATGAATAGAAAAAGTGAATTTGTTAGAACACCGAAATTCAAAATAGTTGATAAATCAGATAAAATTAAAAAGAATGAAGGCTATTTAGCATCACACAAAATTAATTCTACAGTTATGGTAGAAATAATACTTGCCGCTTATTGTTTAATCGGCGTTGTAGCGTCATTATACTTTTTTGAAATTGCGGCTTTACCGTTTCACTTAATGTTTTTCTTGGGATTTTCATCGGTTGCCGGTTTATCAATTAAACACGCATTAGAAAATAAAAATTGATTCGATGGATAAATTTGCACTCATTTACGAGTTTAATAAAGAATCTCCGTTAATTGTATATGAAGCAGCAAAGGAATTAGAAAAAAAAAATTTCGAAAAATCCTTAGAACTATTTGAAAAAGCTTCTTATAAATTTCCATTTCACCCTACTGTTTTTTTCCTTAAAGCAGTAGCTTTTGCTTACACAGGTCAATTTGATTTAGCCGGCGAGAGTCTTATTAAAGGAGATAATCTTCTCGGCGATAAATCAACTTTGGAATATTATCATCGTCAGATTGAGAATATCAGATTAAATAAAGATAATTTAAATATTGATTTATTTGATTTGGATAATGAACAATACAGTTCGGAAATTGCCGAAGTTGATTTCGACAATATTGATTCCTCTCAATTAATTTCTGACGAAGAATTTAATTTTTCTAAAAATAAATTCGATACTGAACCTATAATTACTGAAACTCTTGCCGAAATTTACGCTTCGCAGGGAAATTATTTTGAGTCTTTAGAAATTTTTGAAAAATTAAAAATTATTAAACCCGAATTATCAAATAAGTTTGAAGCAAGAATTAGAGAAATTAAATCAATAATTGAGAATAAAAATACAAACTGATTTGGAAATTGAAAATAATTCCACGTTATTAGGCACATCAAAATTTATCACTTATTAAAGTTTTGGAGCACTAATGTCTCAACACAATAATTCAAATATTGACGTACTGATTAAAGAATATTCATCTAATTTTAATTATAATAATAAAGAAACAGCCATTATTTTAGCTGCAGGTCATGGAAAAAGAATTAAATCTCAAACCTCAAAAATGCTGCATAAAATTTGGGGAAAATCAACCGTTCAAAGAGTTTATGAAGCTTGTAAAAACGGCCTTTCAAAATCAAACTCAATTATTGTAACCGGAATTAAAGCTGATGACGTAATAAAAGTTATAGGCAGTAAAAAAAATAACATCTTTGCATTTCAGGAAGTTCAACAAGGAACCGGACACGCCGTTCAAATTGCTCTTCAGAAAATAGATAATAGAAAATATAATGGCACGGTTTATATACTTCCCGGAGATATGGGATTAATTGACGATTCAACTTTGAAAATGTTTAAGAAAGAATTTGTTAAATCAAAAACAGATATGATGGTTTTAACCGGAATGTATGATGGGATAGATCCATTTGAAAATAGTTACGGCAGAATTGTAAGAGTAAAACCGACAGACGACAATGGAAAATCCTCCGGAAAAGATACCGGGAAGGTAATTGAAATAATTGAGTATAAAGATATTTTAAGACTTGATGAAAAACAACCTTATACAAGAAATTTCAACGGAAGAAATTATAGTTTTACAAAAGATGAACTAATAAAAAACAATGAATTCAATTCCGGCGTCTTTGCGTTTAAGTATAATTTTTTGGTAAAACTTATAAATAAAATCAGCAGCAACAATGCTCAAGGTGAAATTTATATAACTGATTTAATTGCGCTTTTTAACCAAAATAAACTGTCGGTCGGTGCAATTAGTGCACAGCAGCAGCACGTTATAATGGGATTCAATAATAAATCCGTTTTAAAAGAAATGGATGACATTGCAAGAAAACACGCTTATGATAAATTAAAAGATATAATTGAAATTGATGATCCGGACGATTTTTTCATTGCGGATGATGTAATGCACGATATAATTGAAGCTGATAAAATTGGTCAGCCGTTAGACGTAAAAATAGGTAAGGGTGTTTTTGTCGGCGAAGGTGTAAAATTAAATTATAATATTAAATTGCGAAAAAATGTTTACGTAAATGGGAATGTAATCTTCGGACAAAATATTATTGTAGGTGAAAATGTTCATCTTTCATGTTTCTCAAATCAAAAGTTAGAGCTAAAAGATAATGTTGAAATTTTATGGGGCGACATTATAAAAGGCAATATTACTATTGGGGAAAATTCAAGAATTGAATCGAGCGTAAATATTACGGGAAGTGATGAAGATCCGACCAGAATAGGCAAAAATGTTATAATTAAAGGAACAAGCTATGTTTTTGGGTCAATTATAGATGATGATCTTTTCATAGAACACAGCGTTTTGATCAAGAAAAAAGTCGATAAATTAATTAGGAAAGATGGAAAAGTTCAAGCGATTAAATTCTTTCTACCAATGCCTGAAGGAATTGACGCGATTGAGGAATTATAAAACAAGTATTAATCTTCTTTAAAAATGAAAAAGCGATCGGGAAATTCCAAGATCGCTTTATAATCTATTCTAATGTATAACTTAAAATCTATTTTACAGCTAATGAATTTACAAATTTTGTTAATTGAGATTTCTTTCTAGCAGCATTATTTTTATGAATTCTACCTTTTCCGGAAACTCTATCTAAATATGCAACAGCATCTTTCAAATTAACTTCTGCAGTTTCTTTTTCTTTTGATTCAAGAACATTTTTTACTAATGTTTTTACTTTAGACAATGAAGCTTTGTTTATTTGTCTTCTTTTTTCACTAGTTTTTGCTCTTTTCTTAGCAGATTTATGATTTGCCATTCTTTACCTTATCAAATTTTTTCAGATAATAAACTTAGAAAATTTATTTTTTATCCGCAACTTTAAAATGTACAAAAACTTCATTTTTATTAGTATTTTTGGACTTAAATTGCAAAGAAAGTTGAAAATTGATTAAAATAAATGAAATTTTTTACTCCATTCAAGGCGAAAGCTCGTATGCGGGTTTACCTTGTATTTTTGTAAGGCTGACTTACTGCAATATAAGATGTTCATACTGCGATACCGAATATGCCTTTTACGAAGGAAAAGATTTTACAGTTGAGCAGATATTTTCTGAAATAGAAAAGTACAAATGTAAATTAGTTGAGATTACCGGAGGTGAGCCGCTTTTTCAAAAAGAAAGTCTGACTTTGATGGAAATGTTGTGTGATAAAAATTATGAGGTAATGTTAGAAACCGGAGGAAGTCTTTCCATTGAAAATGTAGATAAAAGAGTAAAAATAATATTAGATTTTAAATGTCCTTCAAGTAAAATGGAAAAGAAAAATTATTATGAAAATGTTAATTTTTTAAAACCTATTGACGAAGTAAAATTTGTTATTGGAGATTATCAAGATTTTTTATGGTCTAAAAATTTAATTGAAAAATTTGAGTTGAAAAAAAAATGTGAAATTTTATTTTCACCGGTATTCGGCAAAATTGAATACAAACAATTAGTTGAATGGATCTTAAATGAAAATTTAAATGTGAGATTTCAAATTCAGCAGCATAAACATATTTGGGAACCAAATAAAAGAGGCGTATGAAAATCGCAAAGGAATTCCGATGGGAAATGGGTCACAGATTACAATGCCACAAAGGTAAATGCCATAATTTGCACGGACATTCATATAAATTAATTGTAGAATTTTCCGGTGAAATAAATAATGAAGGTATGGTCTTAGATTATTTTGATGTTAAGGATATTGTCGGTCCTTTAGTAGAAGAACTTGATCATACTATTATTATTAGCGATCAAGATTCTGAATTAATTGACGCAATACAAAAATTAAAATCGGCGCACGTTATAGTAAATTTTGAAAGTACTGCGGAAAATTTATGTAAATATTTTTTGAAGAAAATCTCCGAAAAAAAATTAGCCGATAATGTTACAAAAATTAAAGTCAGAGTTTGCGAAACAGAAAATACATATGCCGAAGATGAAATTTGTTTAAACAGAAATTAGTAACTTAATTTTTAATCTCTTTTACCAAATTCAATATTTTGGGTAAAATCTCACCGGATTTTCCAAACAGTGAATAGTTAACATTATAAGTCATTTCGGTTGGCTCAATATTTATCTCAACTAAATATGCGCCGTATTCTTTTGCGGTAAGCGGAATGTAAGCGGCAGGATAAACTATACCGGTTGTACCAACGACAAAACAAATATCACATTGTTTCGCGAGTTTTTCGCTGTTAGGAAAAGCTTGCCCTCTTAAATTTTCACCAAACCAAACTACGTCGGGTCGAATTAAGCCGCCGCATTTTGGGCAGCGCGGAACCTTGTTTTCAAACAAAAAATCTTGATGCTCATAAAATGTTTTACAATTTATGCAAAAATTTCTAACAATACTGCCGTGTAATTCTTCAATATTTTTACTGCCCGCTCGCGCATGTAAATTATCAACATTTTGAGTGGAGACGTAAACTTTATAGTAATTTTGTAATTCTGCAATTGCCAAATGACCTTTATTTGGCACTGATTCTTCAACTATTTTTCTTCTGTATTGATACCATTCCCAAACCATATCGGGATTTTTCATAAAGGCATTAAAATTTGCAAGTTCTTCGGGTTTAAGCTTATTCCATAATCCGTCTTTTCCTCTAAAAGTCGCAATTCCGCTTTCAGCGGAGATTCCGGCTCCGGTAAAAAATAATAACGAATCTGCTGATTTCAACTTTTCGATTAATTCTTTTTTAAGTTCCATAAAAATATTTTAATCTATAATAGACTTTTTTAAAACAACGTTTCTTTAAATCCATTTTCATCTTCATTAAAATCTTTTAGATACAACGAGGTTTCGGCAAGTGGTAAATATTTAGTCCATTTATTTCCGCTTTCCTTTTCAGCGGCAATTGCATTTTTGTATGCATTGGCTTTTGCGCTAAGTTCATCCGCTTGATAAAGAATTATTGCTTCCAATGTTTTTGGAGTAACTGGAGAAGCGTATTCCAATTTTCCTTGGTGACTTAACACTAAATGCAGAAGTTGATTTTTCAATTCTTCAGGAAAGTCATCAATTTTATTTGATTCATTTTCAATTATATTCGCTGCAATTACAATATGTCCTAATAATTTCCCTTTATCGGTATAATCAAAACCGGATTTAAAATCCAATTCTTCAATTTTGCCAAAATCGTGTAGAATTGCACCTGCGACTAACAAATCTCTGTTTGCTTCAGGGTGAAACTTACACATCAATTCACAAATTTTTACTATTTCTAATGTATGTTCAAGCAAGCCGGAAATATACGCGTGATGCCAAGATTTTCCGGCGGGAACTTTCTTATATTTATTAAAATTTTTTGCGGTGAAAATATTTTTAAGAAGAAGCTTTAATTTAATTGAATTTATTGAATTAATTGCTGTACCAAATTCAGCTTCCATTTCATCCAAACTGCGCTTTGATTTTGGAAGAAAGTCTTCTACTGTAATATTTTCATTTGGATTTGCGGCTTTTAATTTATCAATTTTAATTTGGAGCTGATTATTAAATTCATCAATAATTCCGTTTACTTTCAATATAACACCGGGTTTAAGTTGGTCTAAAAATTGTTCAAAACCATTCCACATCTTTGCGTTCAGTGATGAAGAATCGTCTCTTAATTCCATATCCAAAAAATTCTTTCCGGTTTTAGCGGATTTAATAGAAAAATTTGAGAGCAACAAAAAGTGATCAACTTTATCTTGGTTTTTCAGTTGTTTTAATTTTGTTTGATTCAACATTTTTCTTCCTTTCTATTTTGCTTCAATAACGCTTTCTTTCGGTATTTTAACAATTACAGACCTTCTTAGCAGATCAATTGTAATAGCCAAAATTTTATCTTGATTTGCATTTTCATAAACAATTCCTTCTATATCTTGGAATGGTCCGGAAATTATTTTAACTCTTTTTCCAATTGCAATACTATCTGTTACGGAAACGTCAAAACCTCTCTCGAGCATTTTTTGCAAATTTTCAATTTGCCAATTTGGAACAATTGCCGGTTTTCCTTCAAAGAATATTGCTCTTACAACGGATTGCTGTTCTAAAGCAATTAGTCTGTCTTTTTCGTTACCTCTAATAAAAATATAACCGCTCATCAAAGGTTCAGTTACCTTCTTCTTTCTATCGCTCCACTGCCTAATTTTTGTAACGGTAGGTAAGTAATGTTCTATTCCGCTTGCCGTTAACTGACTTGAAGCTTTAAATTCATGCCGTGGTTTTGTATAAAGTGCATACCAATATTTTTGCGCAATAATTTCAGAATTATGCAATTTTCCCCTTATAAATTTTTGAATTTGAATCTTAAAGATAAGTAAAAAATTGAAATTGTTGGAATTTAAGAAATGATACCGGAGACTAATTCGGCGATTTCTTTAGGCGATTTATTAAAATTGATAAAATTATCAACTTTTATTTTTTTATATTCAACTATGTCATCATCATTAAGTTTATCTGCAAGAATAATTACTTGAACTTTATTATGAATATCTTTTTTTCTTAATGAGGAAGCAAGTTGTAAACCGTTCATTAGCGGCATTTTATGATAACTGATAATTACGGAAGGAATTCGTTCAAGAATAAAATTCATTGCTTCAAAACCGGTTTTGCAGTATGTTATATTAAAATTAGGAAATTTAATTTTAAATATTTTTTCATATTCCTTTCGTAAATCTTCATGTTCTTCCACAATTAATATCGTATCATCGGCTCTTGGTATTGTGAAATGAAATTCGCTCCCTTTCTGCAGCTCTGAATAAAACCAAATTTTACCGGAGTGCTTATCAACAATTTCTTTCACTAACGCAAGTCCCAAGCCGCTTCCTTTTTCTCCTGCAGTTCCTAACTGTGAAAATTTGCTTTCGACCTTAAATAATTTCATTTGGTTGCTTTCGGAAATACCAACACCTTCATCTTTCACAATAACTTCTATCATATTCTCTTTAAACAATCCAATATCAACTTTAATTTTTTTTCCGCCGGGCGTAAACTTAACCGCATTGCTCAAAAGATTTGTAATTGCTTGTGTAATAAGTTTTTCATCCGCGTTTACAAAAACACCTTTTCCGCCTTCAACTTTAATTTCAATATTTTTTCTTATTGCGACTCCCGTTAAAACAGAAATACAATTTTCAATTATATCTCTAATTTCAATTCTCTGCGGTTCAAACTTCATCGCTCCGGTTTGCAGTCTTGTCCAATCCAACAAATGATTTACCATTTGCAGCTGTATTTGGGAAGCGTCATAAATATAATTTAGGTATTCGCGTTTTTCTTCTTCGCCAAGATTCGGTTCGTTCAATAAAATTTCCGAAAAGCCTAAAAGGCTTGTAAATGGCGCTCTAAGATCATGAGAAATTATTGAAATTAATTTATCTTTAGAATTATTTTGAACTGTTTTGGCTTCAATAATATTATTGAATTCAATTTCCTTTTGCTTTATATCAGTTATATCAACAAGCAAACTGAAAAAACTGTTATTATTTACTTTGTCTAATGAAATAAATTCTTTAAACCAAATCGGTTTTTCTTCTTTAGAAATTACTTTAAATGTTTTTACAATTTGATTAACAGAGTCGTCATATTGCAATTGAATTACAGAATTATAAATACTTTCATCTTCACCATTTTCTGTGAGAGAATGATGTTTATACGGGAGTATGGAAATTTCATCTTTAGAAAATCCGGTTAAATTTTCGAAAGAAGACGGACAATTAAATCCGCCGCTGTAACTCCATGAAACAAAAAAATAATTTTCGTTAGGAAATAGAAGCTCATCCGGTAATTTATTATTTATGATATCAGCCCCAAAATTTTATGCTAATAAATTCAATCTAAAATATATTAAAAATTTCAAAAATTATTCATTAATTGGTCTTGTTGGAATTCCAAGCAATTCCATTTTTCGATAAAGAGAAGATAATCCGATATCTAAAGCTTTTGCGGCTTCTTCCTTATTATTTTCATATTTTTTAACAATTCGTTTAATATGTTCTTTTTCAAAAATTAAAGTCGCTTCTTTAATTGATTCCGGCATATTGCTTATGCTGACAGATGAATTTACATTGTCCGCAAGATCATTTACTTCAATTTTATCACCTTGTGAAAATATTATCGCTCTTTCTATAATATTTTCAAGTTCACGTACACCGCCTCGCCAATCATAATTAATAAGTTTTTTCATAGATTCATTGCTAACACCTGTTACCGGCTTCCCCATTTCATTGCAGTATTTTTCAACAAAATGATCTACCAAAAGAGGTATATCTTCCCTTCTTTCATTTAAGGATGGAAGTTTAATTTCAACTACGTTTAATCTGTAATATAGATCTTCTCTAAATTCACCCGTTTTAGTTTTTTCATAAATTTCTTGATTTGTCGCGGCAATTATTCTTACATCCGTTCTTACCGGTTTGGTTCCGCCGACCGGCATAAATTCCTTGTCTTCTATTGCTCGCAAAAGTTTTACCT
The DNA here is from genome assembly GCA_016713565.1 of Ignavibacteriota bacterium. Classification (NCBI taxonomy): domain Bacteria; kingdom Pseudomonadati; phylum Ignavibacteriota; species Ignavibacteriota bacterium. Next base: position 424,776 of record JADJOX010000001.1, on the reverse strand, counting down.
GAAGATTTAATGGAAGATCGCCAATTTCATCAAGAAATAAAGTTCCGCCATCAGCAACTTTAAATAAGCCGTCTTTATCTCCCACGGCTCCGGTAAATGAGCCTTTTTTATGTCCGAATAATTCGCTTTCAATTAAATTCTCTGAAATAGCGCCGCAATTGATAGGTAAAAATATTCTGTCTTTTCTTTTACTATTGTAATGAATTGCTTTTGCTACAAGTTCTTTTCCGGTACCGCTTTTTCCTGAAATAAAAATATTTGTGTTTGTCGGCGCAACTTGACTAATAATATTGAAAACTTTTTTCATCGGGTCACTTTTTCCGATAATATTTTCAAAGTCGGCAGTTTGCGAAATCTTTTGTCTAAGAAATTTATTTTCGTCCGACAATTTTTTAAAATCTAGAAGTCGTTTTATTTTATTTAAGATGTCGTCAAATTCAACCGGTTTAAGCAAATAATCATAAGCTCCGTTTCTTAGCGCGCTAATAGCCGTTTCTACGGAAGCATAAGCTGTCATCATAATAAAATAAGTTTCCGGAGAGATTTTTGAACATTTTTCCAATAATTCAATTCCATCCATTTCGGGCATTTTTATATCCGAAACAACTAACTGGAATTCATTATTTTTAATTAAATTTAATGCCTCCATTCCGTCCGAAACCGCAATTGTCTGATATCCTTCTTCATTTAAAATCATTTGAAGAGAATCTCGAATTCCCTTTTCGTCATCAACAATTAAAATTTTGATATCCATTTTTATCCTTTTTAACAAATTAAATAGGAATCTGCACTTGAAACTCGCTACCGTTTCCTAATTGACTTTTGACTTTTATATCACCGTTGAATTTTTTAATTATTCCGTAACTTACCGAAAGTCCTAAACCGGTTCCTTTTCCAACTTGTTTAGTTGTAAAAAAAGGATTAAAGATTTTAGATAAATTTTTTTCATCAATGCCGCAGCCGTTATCACTAATATTTACAAAAATAAATTTATCATTTAAATATGATTTAACTTTAATAATTCCTTCACCTTCAACAGCATCTAATGAATTTATTAAGATATTGATGAATACTTGAATCAATTGATCTGGAACAACTTTAATCATCGGTAAATTTTCATCTAAGTAAGTTTTAAATTCAACTTTTTTAACACGCTTATCGTATTTCACAATTCCCACAGCAGTTTTAATAACTTCATTTATCTGTGTAATTACTTCGTCATGACTCGGCGGACGCGAAAGATCTACCAATTCTCTTACAATTTTAGAAATTCTATTAATATTATCTTTAACGTTTGAAAGTTGTTCTGAAGTGAAATGATCAGAAGATTTTCTCTGAAGTATCTGTACAATTGAAGAAATGGCCGCAAGAGGATTTCCAATTTCGTGAGCAACACCTGCAGCTAATTGACCAATAACAGCTAATTTTTCCGATTGGTCCACCTGCTGCTGAAGTTTTCTAACTTCAGAAACATCCGTTATAATTACTGTTCTTCCAGCATAAGAATTGTTTTCGCCGGGTAATTTGGCAACATTTAATTGAACCGGAATTATTTTATTGTCTTTTGTTTTTCGTTCGGTTTCAATTACTTCGGCAAAACCTTTTAATTTGACTTCATCAATAATATTATTAAGCTCTAAAATATATTTTTCACCTTCGGGTAAAAGTGCCGATGAATTCTTTCCTATAATCTCTTCCTGCGTATAACCGAATATTTTTTCCGCGCCTTTATTCCAAACAAGAAATTCCTCTTTTTCGTCTACAACCATAATTGCAGAGTCCAAGTACTTGAATACATTATGCAAATATTTAGGATTTACACCCAAATTTGAATTCATCTATTTATTTTAGAATTTTTAACAAATTATAAATTTATTTTTATCTTAATAAATTTAACAAATTTACAGTTGTATTTAATTGTCAAATTTTGTTTTTCTATCATTGTTTATGATAAAAACAATGTTCAAAAACACAAATATTAAATAAAGAAATAGTAAATTTTCGGAAATAATTTTTTATTGAGATTTCAGTTGCACTTCATATCATGAATATAAAAACGAATTATAAAATAATTACAGCTTTAATTTTTGCTTCTGTTTTGTGCTTAAATGCTCAAATATTATTAAGAGACGATTTTAGTAAACCAGGTAATTACTGGTTTAATCGAAATGATGGAAACCAATCGATTCCCGAAGTTAAAAACGGTTTTTTGCAGCTTACATTATTAAACGCAATAAGTACTGAATATTGCAATACCGAAATTTATGATCCAATTGAGCTTTACAAACAAGGAACCATTTTGCGCGTAAGACTTAAATGTACTCCGCAGCATATTGGCTCAAGAGGTTGGGGATTTTGGGATGGTGATTTTACATTAAATGATGTATTAAACGAAAATGATTTTGCGTGGGTTATGCAGCAGAAAAGCGAAAGAACCGAAAATAATTACAATTGGTTTCAATTTGGAATAGGTCAGGACTCAATTAAAAAAATTCAATCAATTAATCTTCAGAACGTTATCGACGAAACACAATGGCATACTTATAAAATAGTTCTGCAAAATAATTTGGCAACATTTTTTGTTGATGATCTTCTGTATTTTTCATCAAACAAATATATTCCTGATGACAATATGCGTTTCGATGTTTGGATTGATAATCGAGTATTAAACATTGAAGCACCGATTGATTTTTGGAATAATAATTCGGAAGGCTCCTCAATTTATGTAGATTTTGTTGAAATAAGCGGATTGAACGGCACAAAAATTCAAAGAAATCAATTCAATAATATTTTAATGTGGGAAAGTCCAAATACATTCCCTAACGGTGATACTGAAAGCTTATGGAAAGAATACAATTTTACATTGAGTAATTCCGGTGAAGTTTTGTTTTATTTAACAGGCAATGCGGAAAATTTAAGTGAATTGAGAAATGACGATGATCTTAAAATAATTGTCGATGATGTGGATTTTGGATGGAATACAGTAAATTCATTAAACGGCGAAAATTTAAAAGGCAGCGGTTATTCAATTTCACTTCCCATCAATCTTTCCGCCGGGAATCATAATTTGAAAATTTATACGGACGGAACTCCTTTTATTAGCGATGTTTTAATTTTGAATTCGCAAAACAGCAAAACTGTTTTTAATAGAAATTATTTGGAAGAAGCCGATGAAAACGATGGTTTATTTAAAGATATAGTTTTCAATGTTAATGAAAATTCTGAAATTACTTCTTTACTCTCATTCGAAATGAGTTATAATGACGATATCAAAATAACTGTTGATGATAATGAAGTTGATTTATCTGATCAAAAAATTATTGCTAATAACGAATTTTATACAAGACCTGTAACATTTGTTTTCAACAAAATTTTAACTGTAGGCAATCATTCATTAAAAATTTATAAATACGGTTTACCAAAGTTAATGAACGTTACAATTTACGGAATATCTACAATTACGGATATAAATAGAGAAAACGGCAATAACAATTTAAACTACCAGTTCGGAATTTATCCTAATCCTTTTAATAGTTCAACAAAAATAAATTATACTGTACCTTTTATTGAAGGGAATAAAAATCTGCCCGTAAAATTAAAGATATATGATGTTTTGGGAAATGAACTTTCTGAATTAATAAATGAATTTCAAAATCCGGGAAATTACGAAGTAAATTTCAACGCTGAAAATTTAGCATCAGGAATTTATTATTGTAAGATTTTAATCAATAATTACATTGAAACAAAAAAGATATTACTTTTAAAATAAATTCAAATTTCTCAAATGCTTCAAGGTTTAGCAAAGTTCATATTGAAAATTATCTAATTGCAAAAAATAAAAATCCTTTTCTCTTGCGAATTTAATGATTAATTTCTCCCGTATTTCGATTGACGCTTCTGTTTCAGCATTCCACCATTTTCAATCACTTACTGAAAAATACTTTAGCTACATCAATCAATAACGACGGATTATTTATAACCGCTCTTTTTGCCACATTGCCTAATGATCTTTTTTCATCTGGGAGTCCAACCAGCGAATGCGCAATTTGATCATATTTTTCGTCCGAAAATTTATAAATTCCATTTTTTATTCTATTGAACATTTCGTGCCGTTTGCCAAGCCGATCATGCCAAAGTTTTTCATATTCGTAGATTTTGCTTAGTTCATTACTAATAATTGCATCGGCTGCAACTTTTCCCGCAATACTGCCTCCAATCATGCCGCTAATAATTCCACCGCCGGAAAGAGGATTTATTTGTCTTGCCGCGTCACCAACGAGCATTATTCCCGGATTAACGATTTTTTCTAAAGTAGGAGTAAATGGAATTCCTCCTGCAACAGATGATAAAACCGAAGCATTGGGAAAATAATTATTCATGAAATCATTAAGATATGAAATTGCGGATCTTTTTTTGCCTATATCTCCGGTTATTGCCAAACCAACATTTGCTAAACCATTACTTTTGGGAAATATCCATAAATAACCTTGAGGCGCGTATTCGCTTCCCCAATAAAAATAGCACGTATTCGGATCAACATTAATATTAGCCGCAGTAATTTGAACTCCGCTTTCCATATCTCTAAAATCCGAAAATGTTTTTAATCCTCCCCATCTTCCTACTCTTGACTCAACACCGTCTGCACCGATTACAATTTTAGATTTTATTTGATATTGTTTACCGCGGAATTCATACTTTACACCGGCAACAGAATTGTTTTCAAATAACAATCCATTTACATATGCTCTTGTAATTATTTCCGTTCCGTTCTTTGCGGCTGAATTTGCCAATTCATAATCAAAAATTTTTCGCTCTAAAATAATTCCTTTTCCTTCAAAGGGAATTAATACTTCAGTTTTATCAGGTGAAATAAAGCTGAACTTTGTAATTTCCGAAGCTATCCACTTTGGATCCGGTTTCACAAATTCTTCAACGCCTGCTAAACTTACAGCTTCACCGCATCTAACCGGATAGCCGACATCTCTATCTTTCTCAAGCATTAAAACAGAAACACCTTTTTCCGATGCATATTTTGCAGCTATCGATCCTGCGGGCCCTGCTCCCACAACAATTATATCATATTCATTTTTCATTCTTTTTTCCGGCTGTTTTATCAAAGTTAAATTTCAAGACCTCAATTGGACACGACCACACACATTTTGAACAATTTGTGCAAAGTTCTTCAATAATCTTTATTTCAGCTTCTTTCAATTCTATTGCGTCTTCGGGACAAACGCCGACACAACAGCCGCAAAAATCACATTTGTCTGGTATAATTTCAATTAGTAACACTATTGTTCCCTTTTGAAGTGATTGTAAAAAATAATTAAAGGTACGTTCAATTTAAAGAATTATATGTGATTCATCTCAAAAACATTTGACAATTTCCGATAATGTTTAAAGAAAATAATCAACGAAATGCAAATTAATTCAGAAAATACAGTTATCGGAAAGGATTTGGACGAAAATAATAGCGAAAAATATGTGGATTTCTTCAAATCTATTTTCAATGAATCGCAAACTGCCATTTGTATTGTTAATTTTGACGGTAAAATAATTGAAATTAATAAGCATTTTGCAGATTTATTTGGATATGAAAAAAACGAATTAGTTGGAAAAGATTATTTAAACTTACTTTCCGAAGATTCTCAATCAGTTGCTTCTTCGAATCATTTAAAAGTTTTTAACGGAACAAGCATTCTAAAAGCTGAAGAAAAGGTAAAACATAGAAACGGCACTTATTTTTATGTACAAACTACTAATTTTAGAGTAAATGACGATGACGGCAATAAATTAAGAATAACGACCGCAATTGATGTAACTAACAGATTAAAGAATGAACTTGTTCAATCCGTACTGCTGCAAATTTCGAACCTTATAAATCAATGTGACATTGACTGCGACTTTTACGAATCGATTTATAATTATTTAACTCAATTAATTCCCATTAAAAACTTTGCGGTTTCTCTTTTAAATTCCAAAACAAATCAAATTGAATTTCCTTTTCATTTAAATGAATTTGAATTTGATGAAAAACATAATCTGATTGAGGAATTTAAATATATCCAGAGTGTAGGAAGTTCAGTTTTATTAAATAGTTTTGAGATAGAAGAGCTAATTTCAAATGCGAATCTTTGTGAATATATAAATCGTCCGCTTTCAATTATTGGGATCCCGGTTAAATTTCACCATGAAATAGTAGGTTCAATTGTTATTAAAAAATATTCCGGAAATTATTATTCAAATGAGGATAAGGAAATTTTAGAACTTGTTGCGGATCAAATCTCCAGAGTTATAGAAAGAAAAAAATATGAAGAACAATTAGTTTTAGCTAGAAAAGAAGCTGAAGATGCCGTTAAATTAAAATCAGATTTTCTTGCTCAAATTTCACATGAAATAAGAACACCTTTAAATTCTATATTAAGTTTTTCTTCATTGATAAAAAATGAATTAAACGGACAATTAACCTCTGAATTGGCTGAAACATTTGAATATATAGAACGCGGCGGAAACAGACTTACAAGAACAATTGATTTAATTCTTAATGTATCTCGAATACAAAATCAAAAATATAAAATTGAATTAAGTGAAGTTAATTTGGAAGATGATATTATTTGGCCTATTGTAAAAGAACTTCATTCAAAAGCTTTTGCCAAAGGAATAAAATTAGAAATAATAAATTCAAAATCTCCTTTGCGTTTAGTTTGTGATCAATATTCTATAAATCAAATGTTCATCAATTTAATAGAAAATGCAATTAAGTATACAAACAAAGGCAGTATTACTATTGAGTCATCGCAAAATCCATTCGGAAACATTCAAGTGGATATTACAGATACAGGAATAGGTATTTCTCAAGATTATATTAGCAAAATTTTTGATCCTTTTTCTCAAGAAGAACAAGGCTATACAAGAACATATGAAGGAATTGGTTTGGGACTTTCACTTGTAAAAAGTTATGCAGAATTGAACAATGCTGAATTAAAAGTAAAAAGCGAAAAAAATATAGGTTCGGTATTTACCGTAATTTTCAATACATAAAAGTTTTAAAAAATCTTCATTTAAATAGTTGCTTACTTCACTAAATTACTTCCGACTTGTTTGTTTTTTTCCCGTTCAATTCCAGTATCATTTTTTCAACAGAATATTTTACTCCAGGAGATAAAGTTACCAAATATTGATCTTGAAGAAGATATTTGATTTCATCAAAAAGTTCGTGATGTTTTTTTATCAACTTAAAAATAAATTTTAAAGCTGTTACTCTAACCGATGGCGATTTATTTATTTGTTCCCAAAGATCAATGCAGATATTAAACAAAATACCTTCATACTTTTCATTAATTTCCATTTTATATAAAATTTTTAGCAGCTCACGCTGATGTCCGTCGTTTTTATCTTTAATTGATTCTATAATAGTTTTAATATTTTTTTTAACACGTTTATCGTTTATTTCCATGCAGTCAAAAAGCAGAAATGCCGAACGCCAAGCGAAAGGCTGCTTATTTGAAACCGCCAGGTTCATTGCTTCATTAAAATATCGAGGATTGGATTTTAGGAAAGATATCATTTCATTTTTGTATGAACTAATAAGTTTCGTTTCTAAAACTGTTGCCATTTATTTTTTCTGAAATGTGAAATGAATTTTCGTAAAATAAAATTATATTTTATTATCATCAATTGAATATATATTCAAGTAAAATATTTCGGCAGAATTTTATTCAATTAATATTCCATATTGTTTAAGCGAATTGTATATGCTTTGATCATACCGTAAATCTTCATCATTAGTATTCCATGATCTGCTTATAATTATTAACTCTGGATTTTCTTCAAAACCGGTAATCTCAAAAAAATGCGGTAATGTCGGCGAAATTGAGGAATGTAAAAACCAAATTGCGCCCAGGTAAATTCTATTTTTATCAACGGTTACAACAAATGGAATTCCGAATACGGTTGAACGATTGTGGCACAGTTTTTTTATTTCGTTTACAAAATCTAAATTAACTTCAAAAGTGTGTGTTGTCCATTTATAATAATTCATATCTTTATATGAAATGAACGGTTTAGGCGCAAGTATAAGCTCATTAATGTTCTTATTGGATATCTGATATGCTGTAAGAGAAGTATCGCTTAGTAAGTAAAAGTTCAATCCTTTTTCTAATTCATTTTCGGTTATATTATCATCTGAGCAATTTAAAACGACAAAGATAATTAATATAAGAAAAATTAATTTCTTCATAACCAATACTCATTTATATAATAACTGCATTTTAAGCTTTTTATTTCATCTTTGCTAATCATTTTTTACTGTCTGCTAATATTCACATTAACAAAAAGGCATTTATTTTAATTGAAAATTTTTCTCACTAAATTTTGAGTCTTTTGGCGTAACGCAATTTAACAAAATGAAAAAATGTTTACTATAGAATTATTTTGGCGCATTGCTGCAATAAGGTTATTGCAAAATTGTTAACGCTGAACAAAGTTACTTAAAAATACTTTTACTAATTTAATTGAATAATTTTGTAATTTAATAAGGGTTTTTGACATTCATAATATTTAAAAATTATTTTATGAGTAAAATCGAAAAAGATGTTGAAGGAAAATTCTTTGCAATAAAATTATCTTTTGCATTTGGATTTGTGATGCTTTTGATAAAATGGTATGCATATTTTTTAACAAATTCATCTGCTATTTTATCCGATGCGGCAGAATCGATTGTGCATATAATAGGAGTGGGTTTTGCGGTATTCAGCTTATGGTACAGCCAACAGCCGGCTGATGACGAACATAATTACGGGCATGAAAAAATTACTTATTTTTCTGCCGGATTTGAAGGCGGACTAATCATTCTTGCCGCTTTGTATATAATCTTCATTTCTATAAATAGACTTATTTACGGTATTGAAATTTCAAATATCGATCAGGGAACATTTTTTACCATAGCTGCATCAATAATAAATTTATTCTTAGGTCTATTTTTAATTCGAAAAGGAAAAAAAACCGATTCTTTAATCTTAATAGCTAACGGCAAGCATGTGCTTACGGATTCATGGACAAGTTTCGGAGTGGTAATTGGTCTGCTTTTAACTTGGTTTACCGGATGGCTTCCTTTCGATCCGATAATTGCAATAGTTGCCGCAATAAATATATTATTCGCCGGCGGTTCGTTAATTAGAAAATCTGTTGCGGGACTAATGGATGAGGTTGACATTAAAGATGTTGAGATAATTAAAAACATTTTAAGTGAAAATGTAAAAGAAAAGAAATTGGATTTTCATAAACTTAGAATTAGAGAAAGCGGTGAAACAATTTGGGTTGATTTTCATTTGCTATTTCCAAAAAACATTTTATTAGAAAACGCTCATAATTGCGCCACGGAAATTGAAAACAAAATTAAAGCGAGTCTAAATAAGAAAGTCATAATTACTTCGCATTTGGAAACGCTGCACGATTAATAGAGATTAATAAACTACTTATTTTATATATCTACGATTTGTACAATTCAATTATCTATCTAATTATAAATTATTAATAACACTTACTTTCAGCGTTAAACTCATAAAAATATCAAGTGAATTTTTGTTACTATTTCTTTAACTTAATTAAAAATAATATAAATAAATTGGTGCTTTATGAAGGTTCTTGTTATAGGCGCGAGCGGAGCAACCGGGAAATTAGTTATTCAAAATGCTTTGAAAAGAGAAAACAAAGTAAAAGCTATATATAGAGAATCATCAATAATTCCCAATAACTTCGCTGATAATCAGTACATAGAAATTGTTAAGGGAAATATTACTGAATTCAGTATGGAGCAGCTCAATAATTTAATAATGGATTGTGACGCGGTTATTTGCTGTCTTGGACATAACTTAAGTTTTAAAGGAATTTTTCTTCCTCCGTATAAACTTGTTTTCGGTACCGTTATAAACATATTTGATATTATGCGAAGCCGGAATCTAAATAAGAAATTTATTTTAATGAATACAACAGGATATACAAACAGTAAAATTGGAGAGAAAAACACTTTTGGTGAAATTTTTATTCTTTCTCTTCTGAAAATATTTCTGCCGCCGCATAGAGATAATATGTTAGCTGCTGATTTTCTAATTAATAAAATCGGTAAGGATTCAAATATGGAATGGGTAGCCGTTCGTCCCGATTCACTTATTGACGAATCATTTGAAAGTGAATATGAAGTTTTAGATCAAAAAAAGACTAGTCCAATATTTAATCCCGGCAAAACCAGCAGAATAAACGTGAGCCATTTTATGGTTGATTTACTTACAAACAATGATTTGTGGAATAAATGGAAATTCAAGACACCGGTTATTTACAATAAAGTTTAAAATTATTCAAATAAATCTGGTCTCAAAAGAGAGCTATATAAACAATAATTTAGTTGGTGAATTTTTATATATTCCAACACAAAATAGAGACTAGTCAAAATCGTCTAATCAATTCTGTAAATTTTCTACAATAAAATAACTTAACTTTTTTTTTGTAGGAAATAGAATAAATACAAATAAAATCACGAAAAATGGCGGAATTGTACAGAGCCAATAAACCGGGAATGTATAAATTTCAAAATTCTTAATACTTAAAAGAATACAACCAATCCTAATAAGCCACCTCCATCTAACTTGGCAATCGAATAATTAAATATGTTCTGTGGCTTCCAATAAGTTCATCAACATTCCCTTTTGATAACTTGGAATTTTTAAACCATTCATATTGACTACTAATAAATTTAAATCATGTATTTCTAATTTGTTATTTATGCTTTTACTAATTTTATAAATAATTTTTAATTGGATAAATTTTGAAATCAGTTTTTAAATTTGGCATATTTTTCATTACATCCTTAATAATAATAACCTCAATTTTAGATCTAATTAGAATCAACAATTATAAATTTTACAAATCACTTCCAAGTAATAAAATAACAACAGAAATTGATGAAATTTATTATGAATTAGAAAATGGGACAACTTTAATAAATTGGGAAAGACTAAATACAACGTTAGATTATATTTCAAATCAATATGATGTTGCGGACTTTAAATTAAATTCACTCGTCCGTTTACTTTATAAATATCACGAAAATATTCCCCGACACGTCTTATTAAAAATTGAACAAACTATTTTTAATTTTAGATATTGGATGGACGAGCCGGGTGAAAATGGTATGTGTTATTGGAGCGAAAATCATCAAATATTGTTTTCATCTTCAGAGTATTTACTGGGACAAATGTATCCGGACAAAGTCTTTAATAATGACAAGAAAACCGGAAGTGAGCATATGTTGAAGGCTCGTAAGAGGATATTAGATTGGCTTGAAATGAAATGGAAATTTGGTTTTTCGGAATTTTATTCAAATGTATATTACAATGAAACAATAGCTGGAGTAATTAATTTAATTGACTTTGCCAAAGATGAGAAAATTTCAAAAAAAGCCTCAATAATAATGGATTTAATTATGTACGATATCGCTGCTCATAAAAACGAGAACATGTTTTTATCCGTTAGCGGAAGAGCTTATGAAAAAAATAGAAAAGGCGATCCTAAATCATCTTTCAAAAATATAATAAATCATATTTGGTATCCTTACGAAGCATTTAGTCCGCACTTGAATTACGGCTTTGTTGCAAGCAAAAAATATAAACTTCCGACTGTAATAAAAGAAATCGGAAATGATAGAACTAATGTAATAATTAAACAATGTAACGGTTTAGATATTTCCGAGTTTAAAAATGAAGGATATTTTGGAAGCGATGAACGAAGTATTATGATGCAATGGGGATCAGGGGCATTTAGCAATTATGAAATAATAAGAAATTCAATTGAATACATTAAAGGAAATAATTTATTTTCAAATGAGTTTTTAGCTTCGTTTAAATATCTTGATTTTAAGTTCTTTGAAATTACTTATCTAGATAAATTTCTAGCTTATGTTCTTAACCCTCAGACTAATGGAGTTGCGATACAAAAGGCAAATACTTATACATTTAGGACAAAAGATTATTCGCTTTACACCATACAAAATTATTCGCCAGGCACTTTTGCAGATCAACAACATATTACAGGAATGAATCTGGGAAACTCCTTCGCAGTTTTTCATACACATCCGGCAGTTAATGAAAATGTAAAATCTCAGTCGCCAAACTATTGGGTTGGATATGGACATAGACCACATTCCGTTCAAAATAATAATGTGAGCCTTTCCATATATAACATTCCACTTAAAAAACAAATTATGGAACTTGATCTTTTAAGTTTTACTCATGCATATTTTCCCACAAAATTATTTGATTCCGTTTATATTTCAAAAAATTATGCGTTCGGAAAAAAAGATTCAGCTTATATTGCATTAATTGGTAAAAATAATTTCACTTTAAATCTGAAAAATTATAATGATCTGCTGCAAAAAGGAAATAAAACATTTTGGATTATTGAAGCCGGTTCGTTAGAAGATGATAAATCTTTTAAAAATTTTATAGAAAGAATTTTATTAAATAAAATAAAATTTAACGAAAGAGATTTGACATTGGAATATATTTCCGGCGATCAAAAATATGAACTAAAATATAATGGTAAATTTTTAATCAATAATTCCGAAATAATTACAAAATATACCCGATATGACTCTCCGTATATACAAGCTAAAATCAAGCCTAAGATTATGAATTTCAAATGTAACTCAAAATTCTTACATCTGGATTTTTATAATTTGAAAAGAGAATTTAATTAACTGAATGAATCATATTAGTAACAAAATATTTTACATTTTTTGCAATAACTAAAATTAATTTAAAATAATTATTACAACTTCTTCTTTAGATAATAATTATAATATCAATTATATAATTATTCATTTATTGCTATTATTCAATTATTTTGAACTGCCAGACAAGTTTATCCAATAAATTTATAATATTTTATTAAGTTGAAAATTACCTTAACGGAACAAACTGAATTTATACAAATATATTTTTAAAGGACAAAATGGACAAATATATTTTAGCCATCGATCAAGGAACAACAAGTTCAAGATCTATTATATTTAATAAAAGCGGCCAAATAATATCAGTTGCACAAAAAGAATTTAAGCAATATTATCCGCAACCAGGATGGGTTGAGCACGATGCTAATGAAATTTGGTCAACTCAAGCCGGAGTTACTGTAGAATCAATTACAAAAGCTGGACTCACTTCTGAGCAAATTGCAGCTATCGGAATAACAAATCAAAGAGAAACAACCTTAATTTGGGATAGAAAAAGTGGAAATCCTATATACAACGCAATAGTTTGGCAAGATAGAAGAACGTCCGACTTTTGTTCAAACTTAAAGTCGCAAGGCTATGAAAATAAAATAAAAGAAAAGACTGGACTTATATTAGACGCATATTTTTCTGCTACAAAAATAAAATGGATATTAGAGAATATTCACGGAGCCAAAATTAAAGCAGAAAATGGCGATCTTGCATTTGGAACAATAGACAGCTGGTTAATTTGGAAGTTAACAAATGGAAAAAAACACATTACGGATATATCAAATGCAAGCAGAACAATGTTATTTAATATTCATACAAAAGATTGGGATGATGAAATTTTAAAATTGTTAAACATTCCTAAAAATATTCTACCTGAAGTAAAATCATCGAGTGAAATTTACGGCGAAACTTCAAGATCTTTATTTGGCAATCAAATCCCAATTTCAGGAATTGCCGGAGATCAACAATCCGCATTATTTGGTCAGATGTGCATTAAACCGGGAATGATTAAAAACACTTACGGTACCGGAGGATTCCTTGTTTTTAATACAGGAGATAAACCTATTTTTTCAAAAAATAATTTATTAACTACAATTGCTTGGGAAATTAATGGTAAGGTAACCTATGCTTTAGAAGGCAGCATCTTTATTGCCGGAGCGGTAGTTCAATGGTTAAGAGATGGTCTGGGAATAATAAAGAGCTCGGAAAATGTTGAAGAATTGGCAAATTCTGTTAGTGATAATGGCGGAATTTATTTAGTTCCTGCGTTTGCAGGATTAGGCGCTCCTCATTGGGATCAATATGCACGGGGAATAATTGTTGGAATAACAAGAGGCACAAACTCAGGACATATTGCACGTGCGGCTTTAGAAGCAATTGCCTATCAAACTTCAGATGTTCTAAAGGCTATGGAATCCGATTCTGGGATAAAAGTTTCTGAATTAAGAGTTGATGGCGGAGCAACATCTAATAATTTATTAATGCAGTTTCAATGCGATATTTTAAACATTCCACTAGTTCGACCAATGATTTCAGAAACAACGGCTCTTGGTGTAGCTTATTTGGCGGGTTTGGCAATTGGTTATTGGAATGACTTAGAGGAAATTTCTAATCAATGGATTATTGGTAAGAAATTTGAGCCAAAAATGGATAATAGCGATATTGAAAAACTCTTAAATAATTGGCAGCAATCTGTTATCAGATCAAAAGGTTGGCTGCAGTAAAGGATGGTATTACAAATGAATCGAGAGCAATTCTTGGAAAGGGTTGAAAATAAAAATGAGCTTTGGGATTTAATTGTAATTGGCGGAGGAGCAACAGGACTAGGAACAGCGTTAGAATCGGCATCTCGCGGATATAAAACTTTACTTTTAGAGCAGCATGATTTTTCTAAATGCACATCCAGCAGAAGTACAAAATTAATACATGGCGGGGTAAGGTATTTACAGCAAGGTAACATAACCCTTGTTCTTGAAGCTTTACATGAAAGAGGACTGCTACTGCAAAACGCGCCTCATCTTGTACATAGTCAAGATTTTATTGTGCCTAATTATGATTGGTGGAACTATCCGTTATATGGAATTGGGTTAAAAACATATGATCTTTTGGCGGGTAAATTAAGTTTAGGAGCTTCTAAATTATTAACAAAAGAAGAAGTAATTAACCATATTCAAAATATTAAAACTAATGGTTTGCGCAGTGGAATAATTTATCAAGATGGACAATTTGATGATTCTAGATTAGCAATAAATTTAGCTCAAACAATAGTTGAGCAGAATGGAATTGTACTAAATTATTTTGAAGTCGTTTCTTTAATAAAAAAAAATGGAATTGTAAACGGAGTAATTGCGGTAGACAAAGAATCTGAAAAAGAATACTCTATAAAAGCTAAAGTTGTAATAAATGCTACAGGAATTTTTACAGATAACATATTAAAATTAGATAATCCAAATACAAAGAATATAATAACGCATAGTCAAGGTATACATTTAATTTTTAATAAAGAATTTTTTCCTGGAAAAACTGCAATAATGATTCCTCATACTGAAGATGGTCGAGTTTTATTTGCTGTTCCTTGGCACAATAAAATAATTGTTGGAACAACGGATACAAAAATTAAAAATGCAGTTTTAGAACCAATAGCGTTAGAAAAGGAAATTGATTTTATTCTTGAACATTTGCAGAAATATATTTCAAAATATCCAAATCGAAAGGATATAAAAAGTGTTTTTGCGGGAATTAGACCACTTGTAAAATCATCAAATAAAAAAGCTACATCTTCAATTTCAAGAGACCATAATATATTTATTTCCGACTCAAAATTAGTAACAATTACCGGCGGAAAATGGACTACTTATAGAAAGATGGGTGAAGATACAATTGATCAAGCTGTTTTGGTAGGAAATCTTGAGCAAAGACAATCAATAACAAAAAATCTGAAAATTCACGGCTACTTGAATAACGCGGATATTACTGATCCATTAAGTGTTTATGGCTCAGATATGAAAGAGATTAAAAATCTTTCAGAAAATAATATAGGTCTTTCTGGAAAAATATCAGAAATATTTTCAATTACGAAAGCGGAAATTATTTGGCATATAAAAAATGAAATGGCAAGAAATGTTGAAGATATTTTGGCAAGAAGAACTAGAACACTTTTTCTTGATGCAGAAGAAAGTATAAAAATGGCGCCTAAAATAGCTAAAATAATTTCATCGGAACTTAACAAATCATTAGAGTGGGAAAAAAATCAAATTTTAAGCTATTGTAAATTAGCGAGTAATTATTTAGTCAATTAATGGAGAAATTATGATTCCGTTTCTAGCTGAAATTATTGGTACTGCACTTCTAATAACATTAGGAGATGGAGTAGTTGCAAATGTTGTATTAAAAAAAACAAAAGGAAATGGCTCCGGTTGGATTGTAATCACATTTGGATGGGCAATGGCTGTTTTTGTTTCTGTGTATTGTGTTGGATCATTTAGCGGAGCTCACTTAAATCCAGCCGTAACAATTGGTTTGGCTATAACAGGAAAGTTTGCATGGAATACTGTTCCAATATATATTTTAGGACAAATGATTGGATCATTTATTGGGGCAACTATTGTTTGGCTTCAATATAAACAATACTTTCAAGAAACAGAAGATAAAGATTCAAAATTAGCGGTTTTTTGTACACAACCCGCTATAAGATCATACGCCAATAACCTACTTTCCGAAATTATCGGAACTTTTATATTTATTCTTGGAGTTTTACTAATTACTGCGCCTGAGGTTGGAATTGGATCTTTGAATGCATTGCCCGTTGCATTACTGGTTTTTGCAATTGGTCTCTCTCTTGGTGGAACAACAGGCTATGCAATTAACCCGGCAAGAGATTTGGGTCCAAGAATTATGCATTCAATTCTGCCCGTAGCAAATAAAGGAGACAGCGATTGGAAATATGCATGGATCCCTGTTATTGGTCCAATAGTAGGTTCAATTTTATCTTCACTTATTTATCTATTAATAATATAAAGGATAAGTTTTATATAAATTAGAAATATTTTAATTATTATTTAATATTTAAATTAAATAAATTTAACAATATTCATCAATTTTTAATTTGACCAAGAATTTCTTTTAATTTATCTGGATAATTGGTAATAATATTATTTACTCCCAAATCAATTATTCTTTTCATTTCATCCTCATCATTTACCGTCCATACATGCACTTCTTTGTTATTCTTAATTGCTTTTTCCATAAACTCATTGTTAACAAGGTTATAGTGAACACTTAAAATTTCAATATCGGATTTAAATACATCAATATTTTCCGGTAATGATTTTAAAATATATCCTACTTTTATATTTGGATTTAATTCCTTTACTCTACGGATTTGAGAAAAATCGAATGAAGTTAATATACAATCTGAAGTAAATTTCATTGTTTCAACTATTTTAACTACTTTTTCAGCAAGTTTTTTTTCATGCCCATTTGTTTTCAATTCAATATTTAATTTAATTTTCCCATTTACATTATTTATTACATCTGATAATTTCGGAATAGGTTCATTTTTAAATTTTTCATTAAACCAATATCCAGCGTCTAAATTTTTTATTTCTGAATAACTAACTTCCCAAATATTCTTATTAATACCAGTTGTTCGTTCTAATGTATTATCATGAAGAATTATTATTTCTCCGTCAGAAGTTTCTTGTGCATCCAGTTCAATATAATTTGAACCCATAATAATAGCAGTCGTAAAGGCGGACATAGTATTCTCCGGAGCATAACCGGATGCACCTCTATGTGCAGTAATTGAAACAAAGTCTTTTTGATTAAAACTAAAATTCATAAATAAATTTAATAAAACTATTAATATCACAAATAATTTACCTTACAATATAGGATTGACTTCCTAAACTTAAAAATCAATAGATTAGTTTAATTCTTTAATTTTTATATTTCTATAATATACTTCATTTCCATGATCTTGCAATAATAAATGTCCTTCTTCAAAATCTCCAAAATTCGGCCAATCTTTGTATTTACTATAATCAACTAAAGCTTCCCATACTTGATTATTACGTTCATATTCAACAACTTTAATTCCATTGAGATAATGCTCAACATGATTTTTATTAACAACAATTTTAGCTCTATTCCATCCATACTTATTTACTCTTTTAGCATTATTTTCATTCGGCGCATAAAGTAAAGCATTGGGAGAAATCAAATCGTATAAAGATGCAAGTGTTCTGTTTCCATTTACTCCTAATTTAGCATCCGGATGAAATTCATCATCTAATATTTGATATTCACAGCCGATTGCGGAACCTTCGGCTAAATTAAGTTCTGTATTTACAAAATATTTAATTCCGCTATTCGCGCCTTTTGTTAATTTGAAATCAACTTCCAATTCAAAATTCTTATATTTTTTAACGGTAACAATGTCTCCGCCATTTCTAGATTCATATCCGCCACTATCTAAAACTGTTAAAATTCCATTTTTTATTTGCCATCCTTTTTCGGGAAAATGTTCCATTTTGGCTCCACGCCATCCGTTAGTAGTTTCCCCATCCCAAAGTAATTTCCATCCTTCTGAAATTTCTCTTTTTGTCAATTTATTTGAAAGATAACTGATTTGTCTAATTGGGTTATTTTCATGTGCAATTTCTTTTTGCAAATCTATGTTTTTGATTCTAACATTTTTAAATTTTACTTTTCTGCCATTTAATTCTTCTTTATCTATACTATGAACTTGCAGAGCAATTATTCCTTTTGGACTCAAATCATCAATTAAATCTGAAGTTTGAATTCCGTTAACCCAAACTCGAATGTTTTCATTCATTGCTTCAACTTTGTATTTATTCCATTTACCATTTTGAAAAGCTTTTTTACCATTTTGATTGCATTCTAAATTATAAAGCCAGCCCCTTCTTCCTTCATCGTAAATTCCTCCGGACCAACTCCTTTTTGATGGATCTATTTCGACTTGATATCCATAAACGCTGCCGCCATTTATTTCAGGAGATTTTGCACTTCTAATCTGAACTCCGGAATTTAATTCTTCATCAATTAAAACATCAAACTCCAATACAAAATTATCAAACTCATTTTCGGTAACTAAAAAAGTATTGTGAGAATTGAATTTTGATGTACCTACAATTACGCCTTCAACAACTTCGAAATTAGCTTCACCATCAACAACTTTCCAACCTTGCAGATTCTCACCATTAAAAAGAGGAACCCAACCATTTTGCGCTAAGCTGATTTTGAAAACACTTATAAATAATATTAAACAAAAAACTATTTTCGATTTCACTTAATTGTTTACCCTTAATTATTAATTTTAGAATTGGTTCATAATTTAAATAAGAATTCCTCCATCAAAATTAATTTTAATGGAGGAACTTTAGATTAATATCAGATTATTTCAATAATGTCATCTTTTTAGAAGAAACAAAATTTTGGCCATCAATACCAGTTGCATTGATTGTATAAATATAAATACCGCTAGTAAGTTGAGATGCATCAAAATTATAAGAATGAATTCCTGAAGATAAATTCTGCTCTTTTAATTCAAAAACTTTTTGTCCTAATATATTAAAAACGCTTAAGCTAACAATTGATTTTTCCGGTAAGCCAAAACTAATTGTTGTTGTTGGATTGAATGGATTAGGATAATTATTATTCAACATATATGAAACAGGAATTTCATTTATATTGCTTTCAATACTTGTAATAACGCTTCCCCATTCTGCGCCAATTGGCTTGCTATCTGTACCGATAAATGCCGGATTGCTTGTTGTGTATGATGCGTCCAATTCATTTAACCAATATTCTGCGTTTCTTCTATCCATATCCACTTCAGTTGTCGTTATCATTCCTCCGGCTAATTGGGCTACTGCCAATGGTCGATACCAATTCATTACTTCTATCATCACATTTGGTATATTGGTCAAGGTTACTTCTGCATCAGTAAACGGTGTGCTGCCAGTTACTTTTGACGCTAACCTAGGAGCTAATGCCGGAGCCGGTGTAACATTATTTGCCGTCATATATTCTTTTACTGTTTGATCGTATGCTATTATGTTATTACTCATCAAATATGTTGGATTATATAAATCATTCGGCTGTTCTATTATCAATGGATTTACCGGATTTCCATCTGGACCAACTTCACTTATTGAGGATATTTCTGCAAACCTTTGCTGGTCGGCTGGATCTACTCCTAATGTCATTGGGTTATAAAATAAATTATTTGTGATCTTTACACTTCCGCTTATATCGCCTAAATAGATAAATCCATAAGCTCCTGTATTATGAACTATCGTGTTATGATCTAATTCCAAATAATTTACATAGGCTGTATTTGAATTTGCGGCAGCTCCATAGTGTCTTATTAACCTGTCATAACTATTTACCATTGTACAATTTCTGAATATTACTGTATCTGTTATGCCATTACGAAAATCTATTATTCTTCCATTTCCTAAATTATCCCGTGATAATTGTCCCGCATTTGCTATTATTGAGTTTGTTACCTGTACTTTTCTTGCTCCGCTATTTGAGCGTATTATTGTTTGTCCTACATTATTTAGTACACAGCCATCTACTACTAAAACTTTTCCTGCCGCGCCTGCTCTTAACAACTGTCCGTTCATTGTGTATAAAGGATCCGGTTCTGTTGTTGTTAAGTCGGGACCCATACCATCTAAATACAAATTATAGACATATGCATCATCATTTGCATCCAATATTCTTCCTAATTCACCATTTGCATCCGGCCAATTTCTTATTATTGGCAATGTTCCCGTTCCTGATTCTGCTGCTAATTTTATCTCAAAACCAATATTGCTAATTTGTCCATTTACAAAATAAGTTGCGCCTCTTTTAAAAATATATGCGTTATGTGCTTGAGAACCGTCTGAAAGTGTATCTCCCAAAATTATTTGATTTACAAATCCTTCATTTTCTTCTATAACTTTCTCATTCCAAACTACTTGTTCTTGGTTTACTTTACTTCCCCAATCTGCGCCAATTGGCTTGCCATCTGTACCGATAAATGCCGGATTGCTTGTTGTGTATGATGCGTCCAATTCATTTAACCAATATTCTGCGTTTCTTCTATCCATATCCACTTCAGTTGTCGTTATCATTCCTCCGGCTAATTGGGCTACTGCCAATGGTCGATACCAATTCATTACTTCTATCATCACATTTGGTATATTGGTCAAGGTTACTTCTGCATCAGTAAACGGTGTGCTGCCAGTTACTTTTGACGCTAACCTAGGAGCTAATGCCGGAGCCGGTGTAACATTATTTGCCGTCATATATTCTTTTACTGTTTGATCGTATGCTATTATGTTATTACTCATCAAATATGTTGGATTATATAAATCATTCGGCTGTTCTATTATCAATGGATTTACCGGATTTCCATCTGGACCAACTTCACTTATTGAGGATATTTCTGCAAACCTTTGCTGGTCGGCTGGATCTACTCCTAATGTCATTGGGTTATAAAATAAATTATTTGTGATCTTTACACTTCCGCTTATATCGCCTAAATAGATAAATCCATAAGCTCCTGTATTATGAACTATCGTGTTATGATCTAATTCCAAATAATTTACATAGGCTGTATTTGAATTTGCGGCAGCTCCATAGTGTCTTATTAACCTGTCATAACTATTTACCATTGTACAATTTCTGAATATTACTGTATCTGTTATGCCATTACGAAAATCTATTATTCTTCCATTTCCTAAATTATCCCGTGATAATTGTCCCGCATTTGCTATTATTGAGTTTGTTACTTGTACTTTTCTTGCTCCGCTATTTGAGCGTATTATTGTTTGTCCTACATTATTTAGTACACAGCCATCTACTACTAAAACTTTTCCTGCCGCGCCTGCTCTTAACAACTGTCCGTTCATTGTGTATAAAGGATCCGGTTCTGTTGTTGTTAAGTCGGGACCCATACCATCTAAATACAAATTATAGACATATGCATCATCATTTGCATCCAATATTCTTCCTAATTCACCATTTGCATCCGGCCAATTTCTTATTATTGGCAATGTTCCTGTTCCTGATTCTGCTTTTAACGTAATTATAAATCCCACATTACTAATTTGACCATTTACAAAGTATTTTGCCCCTCTTTTAAAAATATATACGTTATGTGCTTGAGAACCGTCTGCAAGTGTATCTCCCAAAATTATTTGATTTACAAATCCTTCATTTTCTTCTATAATTCTCTCTTGTCCCCATGTTGTTGATATTACTATGAGAGACAGGAAAATTATAATTGAATAAAAACGTAATCTGTTTCTTTTCATATTTACTCCTTTGTGTTATTGATGTTTTTACTTTATAAATATCAAAATGTAAGTTTTTAATTTTATTTAATTTTTAAATTAAAGATTTAGTTGAATACCCAAATCCGCACTAATACCATATAAATAACCTCCAATATCAAGATTTTTAAAACTTAAGTATCCACCTTCAATAGTGTTTGTAAAATTATTAACGTTACCAAAAACCGTAATATTTTCTGTAATTACTTGTTTGATTGCAAGATCCCAACGAGAAAAAGCTTTTTGATACTGATCTTGATTTTCCAAATTACTTATATATGCAAGGTACGGCCCTTGAAAGTATCCGGAGACTCTGGCAGAAAAATCTTTGTAATCATAACCAACAGTTAAATTAGCTGTATAATCTGTTTGTCCATTTAATTCTCTTTTAGTATAAAAGTATGTTGCTATTGGTGGTTTTGGTGGGAAACCCGTCGGTTGAACTAATTTAAATCTAGGGTAAATTGTTTCCGACATTATTATAGAATAATTGGCACTGACAACAATATTTTGAAGAAGACCGGGCAAAAAGCTTAAATGCGACTGCAAATCTACTTCAAAACCCCAAACTTTAGTATTATCAGTATTAACAGGTTTATCAAGTGAATATTGTCTGAATGGTCCATATTCGGATAGCGGCAACCCTTGTTCAATTGCATCATTGTCAGTAAGCAATTTAATGTCGTTCAGCCAATAAAAAATATTATTTATATTTTTGCTGAACCCTGATAATGTTAGTAGTCCATATTGAGTTACATAAAAAGAAATATTGGCATCATAGTTCCATGATATGGCAGGTTTTAAATACGGATTTCCACTCGTAATTTCTTGTGTTTGATTGTTTATATAAAGTGAAGGCATTCTCATTAAATAATCCGGTCTTGAAATTGATTTACTGACAGCAAATCTTAAATCTAACCAATCTAAAGGGGAGATCTTTAAATGAGCATTTGGCAACCAATATTCTTTTTTAAAATTAGATGTCGTATCTTTTACATTTCCCGCTTGTCCTTCAAATTCGCCTAATATTCTAGGGGCAAATTTTCCTGTATAGTCATTGTTTTCAATTTCATATCTAATTCCGCCGATTAAAGTTAATATTTGACCTGCATTCAATTTAATCATTGAATAACTGCCCTGAACATTTTCGGTAACCGAATAGATATTTCTCACACTTACTAATTGATTATAATATTCATTACTTTTTCCGGTTTCATTTATGCCATATTTATTAAATTCGTACCAGCTTCTAATTCTTTCTTCATCAATTAATGGATTTAACAAATAGCCTCCGTCTATTGAACGCGTATCATAAGGAGGACCAGCTAAATAATCGGTTAATAAAGCTTTGGGATGGTTTGGCCAGTATGAATTAGTCCAATCTTTTTCTACAATATTTCCATTATCATCTCTGTAATAATCATAAATACCTCTTAAATAGTATATACTTTCTTTTTCGTTGTAATTTCGATTCCTTGTTTTTTCTCTAAATTTGTAACCGGCTTTAATAATTCCCGCAAAACTATTGCTAATTTCAAATGGATATTCTAAATCAATTTTAGCGTCATAATTTCTTTCATTATTAGATTCTGTATGAAAAAAACCACGATCCAATGTTGCTTTATCAAATGCATTAAATGCATAACCAATTAAATTTTTTCCCGGAAGTTTAAGAACATGTGTGTCGTCAATATTCTGCATTCCAGAAGTTGTTGACTTACTTTCATAAAATCTCATTGTATGGTCAAATGGTGTTTTGGCTTCAGAATAGGCATGTGCAAAAGCCCAGTTTATTTTAAGTGAACTTAAATGATTTTCCCCAACAAGAGAATTATTCAAAGTCGATATATTATAATCCGCAGCTTGTCCAATATATGTTACCGTTCCGTCAACTGTATAATTTCTATTACTTGTAAATCTATCTCGCGAAGTATAACTATAGAAATTAATAAACTTAATATTGCCATCATCGCCTGTGTTAATATCCAAATTTAAATTTCCGCCGTATCTTTTTCTGGTTTCATCATCAAATTGTACGGTAAGACTGTTAATCTTATAATCCTCATTTGCAGGAACCGTCCAACCATCTGTATGTAATTCCCTGCTTCTATCTCTTTTTTCAGTATTTAACCCAGCTTGCAAACCAAGTAAATTTTCAAAGAATCTGTTGCTATATTGTGCAGAAGCTTTATATTGTTTTGCGGATTCAGTTAAACCGCTATAAATTCCAAAAAGATCAATTGTAATTTTTTGCTGAGGTTTGGCTTTACCGGTTACAAGGTTTACAACTCCCGCAATTGCATCTGCATCTTGATCTGGCGTCAATGCTTTGTATAATTCAATTCCAGACAAAGTACTTTGAGATATTAAACTTAGATCAACATCTCTTCTTTCCGCTCCTGTGGCAGGAATTTGAATTCCGTTTACGGTAATATTTGCAAACTTTGGATCCAAACCGCGAATCATTAGCTTTGATGCTTCTCCTCCATCACGTTGAACTGCGACCCCGGGCAACCTTCCAACAGACTCAGCGGCATTGGCATCTGGTAATTCCTTAATTTTTTGTTCGGAAACCACGTTTACAATTTGATCTGATGTAACTTGTTGATTAATTGCTTGAGCTTGTCCTTCAAGCTGACCGGTAATGGTTACAACTTCTCCCAATTCAAAAAGGGCTGATTGCAGTTTGATATCTAAACTAATGGTTTTATTTGCCAGAATTTCTATTGGAATTGATTGTTTTACATAACCAATATATGAGACTACAACCAAATATTTCCCCGGAGATATACTGGGAATTCTATATTCTCCGTCCAAATTTGAAGAACTTCCAATTGCAGTCCCTTCTAAAAAAACATTGGCGCCAGGCAATGGTTGATTTGCGGAGGCATCAACAATCTTTCCTTGCAGGCGCCCTGAATTTGACTGCGAATATAGGAAATGAAAATTTGAACTATTAAGCAGGATAATCACTGTTAAAAGTCCTGTGGTGAAATTTAATTTGCAACGATGGTAATTCAATTTCATGGTTTAATCCTTATGTAATGAATAAGCCTTAGAATTTTTATTTCCTATACAAAATATTTTAAGAGTTATTTCTCTATTGGATACTTAATTTATTTATTAGCAAATTAGAGGATAAAATAATTAATAATTAAAATTGGTTCTGGTATTGGAGTTCAAATTATTTGGTTATATGTTTTATTATTTTAAAAATCACGAAATCAAAATATTATGCGCTAAGAACCATCAATTGTAACTCAATACTGAAATATTATTTTAATAACTGCGATTTGTATTTTTGATATGTTGTTATAAACTAGGCTGGAAAGTTTGAAATAATTTATACAAAAAATTGAGTGAAGTATTTTAAAGAAAATAATATTTAGCCTTATTTTAAAACTCAATAATGCCAAAAATTACTTTTTTTGAAAGTGTTAAATTCGACAATGTTATCATATTTATACGTAAACAATTATTTGACAAAACAATTTGCATTGATTTATTATTTAATTAATATCCGCTCATTTTCATCAAAGAGAAGTTTTAATTTATATAAATCAATTTCTTCAACATTATTTAGGATAATTTAAGACGAATTCCTGAAGATAATTTCTAAACAAATCAAATTTATATTTTTACATCAAATGTGAGTTTTGGACTTGTACTTTCAGTTAGACATTTAAAGCCACAAGGGTTACTATTTCGCGTTTCATTTTGAAGTTTTATAAAAAAATCTTTCATTATGTCAACAGAATGACCACAAAAACAACTTTTCCTAAAATCCCAACATTTAACTTACTATCTTCATAAATAAGCGCTAAAATACTTGTACATCTATAATTAAAAAATTTTTACATCCGAGTAATCTTTAATAGTACTCATTAATATTAGAATTAGTTTAATAATTTTCGACTAAACCCAATGTTTTAACTAATATTATAAAATATCTTTTGTATGATAAAAACTTTATCATGATTTTTTTCAAAAACAAGTAAATTAAATCTGATAACGGATTCTTTACAAGATGATATAGGATTCCGCTTGAAATTTTCAATGATAATTAAAAATTATTTACATCTTCTATTTCTGGAATTCTACGAATTTTTGGATCAGTGAAATAATCAAACTCGTCACTGCTTTTAGTTGAAAATTCTGAAATTATAGCACCTTCTTCTCCTGCTTGAAACCAATGAAGAATTCCAGGATTAAGAGTATACTGATCACCGGGATTTAAGATAATTTCCTTTTTTACGGTAAAATTATTTTCTTGTCCTTTAGGCAATTTACAAGAAATATTTTTCGAAGGTTCGCCATCGATATAAAGATACACTTTACCAAACCTGCATCTAAATGTTTCTTCTTTTCCTTCTTTGCCGTTTATATCCGGGTGCTTATGCTCCGGGCAAATTTGATAAGGAAAAAGTACAAGCTCTTTTGCACAACATCTTTCAGTATTTACATAAACTAGAATTTCAAGACCAATTTCATTTAGTTTACCCAAGCCAAAATCGGCAACTTCTATGTTTTCTTTTTCAGAATCTGAAAGAACAATTCCAGCTTTCGTAAAATAGATTAACGCTCTTTCTCTAGCGGATATAAATTCCGATTTACTTAACATAAATTCCTCATTTATTGTGATAATTAATAAAATTTATGATTTCATCCATTTTTTTTATTCCGGAGGTTGCTCCAACCTTCATTACGCAATGAGCGCCAACTGCGTTAGCAAATTGCCCGCAAAATCTAAGATCCCAGCCCTTTAATAAACCGGTAATAAATCCAGCGGCAAACGCATCTCCCGCGCCTGTTGTATCAACAACATCAATTCCTTTAAATGCATCAATAAAGAATTTTTCACCGTTTCGATTCTTAATAAAACAGCCCATTGAACCAAGTTTAATAACAACTGTTTTAACTCCTCCTTTTAAAAATACGTTTGCAATTTCTTCAGGTTCATGTTTATCCGTAAGCATTTCTGCTTCTTCAAAACTCGGAATAAAATAATCTAAAAAAGGCAAACAAGGTTCAATTAATTTCATCCATTTACCAGTCGAATCCCACGCGGTATCCATTACTGTAATTATCCCGGACTCGCTAACCATTTTTAATAAATTAGCGGTAGAATCTCCATCAAATTTCGGCATTAATAAAGCACCTGCAACAAACAATATTTTAGAATTGAGAATTATTGATAAGTCAATATCCTCCATTGTAAAATCTGCATTTGCGCCAAGTTGATGTATAAACGACCGTTCACTTTTAGAATTAACTAATACAATAGAAGCCGAAGTTTTACTTGTTTTGCTAATTGAAATACCATTCACATTAACGCCATTATATTTCATATTACCAATTACAAATGAACCAAGTCCATCTTCACCAACTTTTCCAATAACGGCGGTTTTTACTCCAATTAATTCAAGATCAACCGAACAATTAGCTGCGCACCCGCCCAAATGCATTTCAATTTGTTCTACAATATCTAGCTCACCCTCTTTAGGCAATTTATCAACAGCCTTAGCTATCACATCGGCAACGATAATGCCAAGACATGTAATTTCGTGCAATTTAAGCCTCACTATAGTTTTTTGTAAGTCCAAACAAAGTTATTTTTTCTTTAACAACATCCTTCATACACTTTTCAGCAAATTCGGAATATTCAAAACAATGAACTTTTTTATTTTCATTTAGATATTTTCTTACTCCTTCTGCTGCCGCAAATGACATTTCTGTAAATATATTTATCTTTCTAATACCTCGTGAAATACATTCATTAAAGTCATTATTAGAAAGTCCAGAACCTCCATGAAGTACAAGCGGAATATTTACTTTACTATGAATTTTAGATAATCTGTTTAAATCTAAGCATGGTTCTTTAAAATATTCCCCATGAATTGTTCCAATAGCTACAGCAAGCGCGTCTATACCTGTTTTAGCAACAAATTTTTCAGCCAAATCAGGATCAGTGTAATATTCTTTATAGTTATCCTCGCCACCGCCTTCACTGCCTCCAACATGACCCAGTTCTGCTTCTACAGAAATATTTAGAGCTTTTGCCACTTTTACAATCTCTTTTGTTTTCGAGAGATTTTCTTCAAAATCAAGAATTGAACCATCAAACATTACTGAAGTAAACCCTAAGTTCATAGCCTTTATAATAGTCTCATAATTAATTCCATGATCTAAATGCACAGCCACAGGAACTGATGACCTTTTTGCCGCGTCGATCATTAAAGGAGCGATTAATTCAAGCGGAGCATATGGCATATGAACTTCTGCCAAAGCAATAATAACTGGAGAATTGCATTCTTCTGCGCCCTTAATAATAGCTTTTAGACTATCAGTTCCAACAACATCAAACATTGCGACTGCATTGGACTTTAATTCCGCTTCGGCTAAAATTGTTTTTAAATTCACTAGCGGCATTTTTTGAAAACTCCTCTTTTTAAATTTCGTTTGGATCTTATAAACTTACTTACAGCAAATTTTTATTCTTTTCTTTTGAATTATTGGAAGAAACAAATTCCAAATCAATGAAATGTGAAAGAATTACACACCAAAATTCACATTTATTCACAATCATAATCAAATCATTACTAAGTACAAAAAGTATGTTTGTTAAAAAAATTGCAAGTAACTCAACTAAGACTATTTTAATTATAAATTATTTCCTAATAATAAAGTCTGTAACTATAAAATAAGATTATAATTTCTATATTGGATTTTATTGTTAATGTGAATTTCTTAATTATCTATTAAAGATAATATTATAAGGAAATATTAACTTGTTCGTAGGTTTACAATTTGGGTTTAAGAGTAATATTTCTAATTCTTATTTGTATAATTATGCTGCCTATTTGTAAAGAACTTTTTTCTTCATTCTCAAATCAGTGATATTTATCATAAATAAATGAATTTGTGAAGGCATTTTTTTGAGTTGTTGTGCTTTAATATTGAAATTAACAATCTAATCCATCCGTAAATAGTTTTTTTTAGCAGTGAGATTTGTTTCCAATATAAATTCTCATAACATTTTAATTTGCATAAATAATAGCAATATCCGGCGATAAAGCGACTATATTTATTAACTTATAAATTATATAATGGATTAAACTTAAATAATCTTTAATACTTTTAGGTAATAATTATTTTTTTTTAATTGGAGGAATTAGCGGTAAATTTAGCCAGGCTAAACCAATATCACGATTTATATGAGTTTTAATATCAACCGATTTACCAAAATCAGATTTGCCGTCGTATAGTATTGCTAATCGTTTACCAACTTGAATTACAGATGGTAGTCCAATTATTTTTGACCATTTACAATTTAATGAATCAAGTACAACCGCTTTATTCATCACATTCCAATGATTAATGTCATTTGTCCAGTAAACCCATACTGCATCTGTATATTCTCTATTGTTATTTAATCCAACATGATTTGTAAATAAAAAATATGTCTTGTTATGCTCTTCATAATAAATAGATGAATTTTCAATTTGTTCTTCTAAAGGAACAATTGGATTTTTATCAATATCCCAACTCCTATCAAGATTTTTGGTTCTTGCAATTCCAATTGTTCTCTTAATTGGCTTGTCTGTTCCGGCAGAAAAGAACATTAAATACTCTGTGCCATGTTTTATTATGCATCCAGGGCTTGAAGTTGCTGAATAATAAGTTTTTGGTTCATTTACAAAAGGAGTTATATTGTATTTTTTTTGCCATGGTCCAAACAATGAATTGCTCTCAGCTTTCATGGTCAAGTATGGAAAAGAAGGAACATATTCCGGAGGACCTGATGTATTCGGAGTTCCAAGATAAAACATATGCCATTTATCACCATCTTTGTACACAGTACCATAAGAGGAAGATGCGCAATCTGCACTGCCGGGTTTACCAAAGTCAATAATTTTTCCTTTGGAAACCCAGTTTTGTAAATCTTTACTAACTGCAAGACATGTAAGCCAACCTTTTGGTCCAGCTCCATCATAATGCATATAATAATTACTTTCAAATTTCCAGACCCATATATCTCGAGCACCTAAATAATCACAACTATCCGGACCCATACCGTGTTTAAAAACAATTCCGGCATCTTCAGCATTCATTCTGAATTTTGCCGATGGTCGATTATCAGAATAATTTATTATTTTATCCGCAGGAATTATTCTTGAACTTTTATCCAAAAACTGAGAAAAGTTAATTGAGTTAATTACAATTATCAACAATATTGTTTTTTTCATTTTATCACTTCACAAATATGTTAATGCATATTAAACGGGTTCTCATTTTTGTCCAAACAATCCGTTGCCTGTATAATTGCGTTCGGATTTTCGATGGTTAGTGGTTTATCAGCAGTGTAACCCCACATTCTGCATCCATACAGAGAAATTGTAAGTTTTTCATTTCCTTTTACTAACATAAAATCTTTTGATGCTTCGAATGTACTCAGAGCACCGTTTAAACCGGAAAACGCTTCAACATTTGTAAAAGAAGTGTGTCCTAGTCCTTCAATTACAATTGGGTGCACATTATTAATATCATCGCCTGTATTTGCAATTATCGAACCCTGAGCTATTTGCCAATTTCGGTTTTTGTTATTATTTCCAAGTTTATAAATTCCAACAGTAACACAATCAAAGTTAAAATTTGTC
The DNA here is from genome assembly GCA_016713565.1 of Ignavibacteriota bacterium. Taxonomy (NCBI): domain Bacteria; kingdom Pseudomonadati; phylum Ignavibacteriota; species Ignavibacteriota bacterium. Next base: position 393,997 of record JADJOX010000001.1, on the reverse strand, counting down.
ATTTGACCATATGTTGCTTCACCAAGATAAATTCCGCCGTAAGTTCCGAAAGTAAAGACATCAATTATTTGCGCATTATCTGTATTATCAATAAAATAAGCAAATGTCTTTTTTGCAACAACTGCATCAATTACATTTTTAGAGAAGCTTCTGTTTAAATATGACATATTTGCCGGATTTATATGACAATGCAGAATTCTTGGAATATCATAGCACCTATCAATTTTAATAAATTGACCGCTCAGCGGATAACCGTAGCAATGCTCAAATAATATCTGTTCGCAAGGATGTTCTTGCAAGGCACTAAAATCCATTGCAATGTATTCACCGTAAAAAGTAAGGCATGATAACGTAACACCGTTTACATTACTTTTATGACTTACCTGAATTGTAGGTAAATATTCAATAATTTTATTTAGATCTGTGACCGTTTGATTTGGATACCAGAATTGGATTCCTTTTATTTGTGTCGACCCTTCAACAGTAATAAAAACATTTTTTTCATCTTCAATTTGAAAAACACTGCCAACAGGATGTTTTCTTTCCTTGTCACATGTTCCTCTGCCTACCGGTCCGTGCACGCCAATCAATGATACGTTCTGCTTTAGAATTATACCGCCGTCTATAAGATACGGCTGTTCTGTCGGTTCTACAAATAATGCCGCACCTTGTGAAGCAGCCCAATCTATTGCTTTTTGAAGATTTATTTTATTTACAGTTCCGTTATTTTCAGGTAAAACTCCAAACTTTTGAATTGATTTCATGGGTGCGTAGCTTTGTGAAAACAATATAATTGGTAAAAATATTAATATTGAAAGAAATTTTATTTTATTTATCATTTCAAATACTCCTATTTAACTATGATGATTGAATGAATATCAAGTTTGTTAATCTTTACTTTTATTTCCCCATTTTCATAAGAATATTTAAGCGATATATTTTCTGGTTCCAGCATAACTTGTGTTGGTTTGGAACTCACTTTAACTTTTACATCAAACGGACCAATTGATGGAATGTTATCGTAACGAGCAACACGCGTATTTGCATGCGGACCCGATAAGTTAATTAAATTTATTGCAAGTTTATTTTCAAGTTGATTTACTGTTAAAACAACATTTTCATTACAACTAATTTCAACTTTGGGATTAGGAAATAATTTTTTAACCAATGCATTTATAAAATTTCGATATACAGGATTATTCATTCTCAAGTAATTTTTTCCAATACTAAAATAAACGCCCGCAATTTTACCTTTACCAAATTGAGCAATTGTGGCTGCCGGGGAAGAAGTAAAACGAAAATCCGGTTCGTTGTAAATTTGACCGAAAGTTTCCGCTGAAATCTTTGGAGAAAAAGGCTGGTAAAGTCCGCTTAATCCGGCCATATTTCCATTCCACGCCAAGTTTTTAACAACTACCGAAGCTGTATCTTTCATTTCAACATTTAATTGATCTGCAAACATTCTTGTCGCTTCGGCTCCAACTACTAATAAGTTTCCGCCGTTATTAACATAACTTAATAATACTTTCTTAAAATCTTCCGATAAGTATTGTGTTTCAGGAATTACAACGAGTGGATATTCATTAATTCTTTTTTCAAGATGATGTTCCATTAATATTTCAACAGCGTTTTGTGAGTCAAGCAGCAGATTCAACATTCCTTTTAATGGATCTTGTATAAATCCTGAACTTGAATACAGCGGCTCCGAATTCTTCTCAAAATTTGCGGTAGAATAAAGAAGCGCAATTTGAGGAATCGGTTTTGCATTTTGAGTAAAAGGCTGCCTTTCTCGGCAAAATTCACTTACACTATGAAGTGTTTCAAAAATCCATGGTTTAATAGATGCATCTCTATTTTGGGTTGAATACATTTGAAAACCGCCTCCCATAGAAATTACAACAGCTGCCGCTTGTTTAAGTTGTACCGGTGATTTGTAAATATGGGCACCTTCATTATCATGTGTAAAACTCCATACCATTAAATCCCAGGGTTTACCTTGCGAAGCAATACAGCGAGATTCAAACAATCCACTGTATAAACTATTGTTTGGATCAAAGTCGCCTGAAATAAAATCAATATTCACATCAATTGGTCGAGGCATAAAGGAGGAAAACGCCCAATTACTTGTAATTTGGAATTCAGGATTATATTTATGAATTTCATCTACATAGTGAGCAATATAATTTCTGAAAACATTTCTATTAAATGTTTTGAATTCAAGCATATATTTATCATTAGAATAATACGGTACGCTTGTTATTCCCGTTTCATTATGAAATGCGTCCAACATTTTTTTACTATAATCCAAACCTAACGCCCAACTTTCACCATCGATCCATGCTCCATCAATTTTGTAATTATCAATTAGTTCTTTCATTTGCGGAATAAGTAGTTCGTTTACATAGGGGCTTAAAACCGAGATATTTGTTTCACTAATTTTACCATCCCTATTAACAGCAGCCCATTCCGGATGTTTCCTTGCTGCCTCGTTGTCTATTACTCCGGAATAGTGAACAAATAATCCAACTCCATGCTTGGCAGTTACTTCTCGCCAAATTTTATATACATCTTTTACAAATCCCGGTGCGGAATTTCCTATTTTCGTAGGATAACTTGAAATTCCCGGGTGACCTTTACAATCAACTTGAATATAATCGGGTTTAATTAATGTCAACATGCTATCTATTGTTTCAGCTGAAAAAGATTTTCCAATTTGATCATCTTTTTGTGTTGCGTGAAAATCAAAATGCAGTCCGAAAAAACTGTTAGCCCTTCCTATAAATTTTGGATTCGAATTGAGGTTAATTTGTCCTTGCATTTCACAGGCATTAAAAAGAAGCGCAACAATTATTAGATATTTTATTTTATTCATTATTTACCTGTAGATTTTTGAATAGTAATTTTTACTGGTCCAATTAAACCCGACTTCAACAAAGAATCATTTTTAGTATAGAATCTTTTTGGTGTAAATGTAAATCTGCCACTTGTACGCGGCTTACCTTCAAGAAGCCAATCCGGCCATTTATTATCTATCACGCCATCATATGGAAATTGTTCATCGCCTATTAACCTATTTACCCAAAGATTGGCTATTTCAATTTCCAAATTGTTGCTGCCGACTTTTGCGGCGTCTGTAATATTAACATGCCATGGAGCTGTCCAAACAATACCCAGATTCTTACCGTTCAGCCTAATATGAGCTATATTTTTTACTTCGCCTAATTCAAGATACATTTCTGAATTATCAAATTTGAAATCATCTAACGACAATTCAAAGTTCTTTTTATACATAGCTAGTCCGGAATAATATTTTATTCCATATTCAAAACGCTTTGTCCAATCCGAAAGTTCATTAAAATTTATTCGTTCCGGCCCGCCCCACTTGGGATCGAAAGAAACTGTCCATCCATCTGTTAAATTTTTAATTGTAGTCGTTTCCAAAATATTCTTCTTAATTTCAGTATTGATCTGCACAGAACTTTCATTTTTATAGAACACAACAAAATAACTTTGATATGGTTTAAAATCAATTTGTACAGTAGTTTGATTATTATGTTCTGAATAATTGGATAATTTTATAATTTTAGCATTTAAAGGATCCCATAATTGCGGATTTCCATTTTTTATTCTAAAAAGACATTCCGCACTAATAGATGAATCAGATTTATTTGAAACAAAAAATATATCACATTCATTGTTGGTATAATGAATATACCGAATCGGAGATAAACAAATAAAGTCTTCTTGAATGCCCAATTTATTTAACAATGCTGCTGTTGCTTCATAGCTTGGGTATTGCTCATCTTTAATATTCGAATTTAATTCACCGCCCCAAAATATTTTCCCTTCGCCATAATTCCTCTGTGATAATTTTAAAGGGATTTCCATTTGTCCCCATAATTTTATGGCTGTAGTTTCAACAAATACATCACAATTGGGATAATTTACCAGACTTGGAGATTGGACCGGCGGATTACCAATTACAACAGCTCCGGCTTTAACTAACGTTTCTATCTTTTCAAGTAATTCAGGCGTCATTGTTTTTTGATCAGGCAAGATCAGTATTTTATATGAAGCTCCACCGGGAAATATAATTTTGTTTTCATTTACGCTTGCTTTTGAAATCAATAAACTTGGAGGACAGCCATCAAAATTAAATCCTTTGTGATCCGGAATAGTATCGTTCCCTGATAATGCTGATGTTGGCGGTCTAAATACATTTGGTGCGCCTTCCGGAGTTAAGTATAAAATATCGGCAACTTTTCTTCCTTGTTGAAGCATATACGAACATCTTGAAATATATTTATGATATTCAGAAACCATTGGCCACCAGGTTTGACCTCTATCCCAATGCACGCCATATGGACCCATAGTCATGCCGGGACGATACTGATTTCCAATTGCTTTATGAGCGAAGGTATGATAAAAAAATTTATTTATGCCGGTTGAAAAAGCCCAATCGCCTTGATTTTTCATTGCGCCGGGATATAATTTCCAAGCTTCCGTTGATTCGGCAGTAAATGCCTCTGCCTGAACCACATTAACACCTAGAAGATTGGCTAAAGATGAGGCTTCAAAACAACTGAATGAAGTATTAAAACCAAAACCTTTACTCCAGAATTCGCACATTGGAATATCAGCAAATGCGCCAAGTTCAAGATCAGAAGTTGGATTCATATCATACGGTTCAATTGATAATCTCATTCCGAACTTATTGCCAAGTTTTTTAAGATGACGGACATGATAATCAAAAATGAGTTCTTGAGAAGTAGTTCTAATATCCCATAAAAATCTTTCTGTTATTTCTTTATTTTCTATAACCTTTCCACTATACGCAGGAAGGTAAAGTAGAGGGTCGTATCCGCGACGAGCTTGAAACTCTTTCCTGAATTCAGAACTCCAGTTTTGCGCGCCCATTTCCCAGCTATCCATATGTAACATAGTCCAACCGCCTGTACCAACTTTCAGTGGATTAACCTTTTTAATAAGTTTTCCTACATATTCCGTGAAATGATTATTAAGCGCTGAGGTATCAAATTTATCACATTCAAAACCTAATCCGGGCAGTGGAGCTGGTCGTGTTACAGCCCCGTTATTTCTCATCCCGAAACGCATAATGGTCCAATTTCCAACCGGTACTTGCCAATTAAGCTGTCCGTCTTTCTGCAATGAATTTGTCAGATCAATAATTTCATTCTTTTTAATTGCCGATATTTCCGATGAAATATTTTTAAATGGTTCGTTTAAATATGGCTTTACATGTTGCACAGAAGAATATGGAGCGCGATAGTATAACGCTTTTTCATCAATATCTTTTATTATGTTATTATTTGAGTCCGTAGGAAAAGCAAGCAGCGCTATATCCTCATAGTAATCATCGCTTAATTTTCTTAATTCATCAGTTAAAACATTTTCGCCAAAAAAAGGGGTTCTGCGTTCCGGTTTTTCAATAGTAATTTTCTGATTTAAACCTCCGGTTACTTTAGTAGAATTATAAACCAAATGCCGCATAGATTCTTCGGGCTTAACCCAGGGACCACCGCTTCCACTCCAACCCGGTCCAATACCGAGAGTAAATGTTATTCCAAGTCTTTCACATTCACGAACCGCATGAACAAAAGATTCTTGCCATTCTTCACTTAAAAAATTAACTGTTCCCCTTGGAACTCCAACATTAACCTCTAGAAATATTACACTGCCAATCCCGACTTCTTTCATTGATTCAAGATCTTCCGTTATTTCTTTTTTGGAAATATTACCATCCATGAAATACCAGTATACTCCAGGCCGCACAGAATCGGGAGGATTTTCAAAATATTCATTCATGCTCCGTTCTATTAATTTGTCTGAAGTTGATCCACATGAAGATATTACAAAATAAAACATTGAAGGCGCAAAAATATGAAAGGAATTTTTAAATACTTTTTTAGACCAATATTTGAGTTTTATTCTAACTTTCCATTGGTCACTAAATCCAAAATGTAAAAATTTTAATTTTCTTAAATTCATTTTATGTTCCATGCGACATTATATTTTCATTAAAAATTATTTTGCCATTTCTTTATAGCTAATAAGTAAAGAACCCGGTTTATCCAAAATTTTAATTTCAATTCCTTCTGTTAGTTCTTTACCTAATTTTATAATTCTAGCTCCATTGTCTTCATAATACAATTCATATTTTGAATCAGCTTCTAATCCATTTAATTTTATTATCATCGAATCGTCCGTATATCTATCACGCCTAAATGCCAATATTATTCCATCTTTCTGATCAGGACGATTTAACTGGTAAGCCAACCACGAGTTGTTATTCATATAACGACTATGTGCGGTTGTTAACGGATAGTAATCACCGTAATAGTATTCTCTCAATCGTTTAAAATCAGAAATATATTGCTGATATGTTTGAATAGTTTCATTGTTGCTGCCATTAACGCTCCAGTTTATAACAGCTAAACTTCCTAAACTTGATCTAAAATAATAATTACCTGTTTTATATAAAGCTGTTCCGTGAAGAGGCAAATATAAATTTAAACCATAAGTATGATTTTGATTTCCGGTCGCGTTCTGTTCCAAATCAGTTCTCCAAAATGGTGTACTTCGGGAAGTTGTTTCTAAATCAATTCTTCTTCCGCCGCTTGCACAGTTATCAATAATCAAATTGGGAAACCGTACGAGTAAACTATCCCAAAAAGCATATAAGCCTTCAATATATTTTGCTTCCGAAATACCAACTCTGTCAGGCGTATCATATTTTTTCCAATAGGGCATAGGATCAAAATTGAAATCTTGTCTATAATAATCTATGCCTTCATTTTTTAAAAAATCTGTAATATAATTTGTAATCCAAAGTCTTGCATCAGAATTTCCAAGGTCGTACAAATATGAATCAGAATTGGATAAACCTTTCAGCCATTCAGGGTGCTCGTTGTAAATTTGTGTACCTTTTTGAACTCGTTCAGGTTCGAACCACACCATTAATTTTGCATTTGAGGAATGAGCTGCCTCGGATACCGATCTAAATCCATTGGGGAAACGTTCTTTATCAATTGTCCAATTACCCACATTCTGCGGCCATTCACCATTTGCTTTATCCCATCCGCATCCAGAGTACCATCCGGCATCAATCCAAAATAATTCCGGTGTAAGTTTAAATTGCTGATATCGTTTTATATGTGCCAATGCTGAAGTTTCCGTTATGCAAGTGTGAACTGTACATGGAAAAGGAGCCCCATCCAATTCGAATGAAACGGACAAAGGTAACTCAGGTTTAATGCCATTAATTTTTCTTGTATGATGAGCTAATATAAACCTCCTAAATTGATTATGACCTATAATTCTATCTTCGCCATTCCAGAACAAAAGACAAATTTTAGGTGTTCTGATTTCTTCTTTTGGATATAATGTTAAATGCATATTTTCCATTCCGGATCTCAAAGAAACTGATTTTTCATCTCTTTGAACTACGTCAGCAAACCATTTACCCGTCCAACCAATTGCAGCAACAATTCCTTGTTTTGCCGGACTTTCAATATTGAAAAATGGAAATGCCGTATTATCTGAAGAACGACCTCCAATGGGAGTCATTAAAATGTTTTTACCAACTTGCATTTTTTCATCGAAAGGTTGAAAATCATTTACAGCAGCATTGCTTCCTAACGAGTGATGAAGTATAAACACTCCGCTTTCTTTATAAGTAAACGTATTATTAATTACAGAAGCATTTTCAATTATTGGGGTTTTTAGAGTTGATGTATTTATAAATCTTAATACATATTCCGCAACATTAAAATCTGAATAATAAGTAGTATAACATTTTACAACTAAGCCGCTTTTATTATCTGTATAAGTATATAAATAATTCTCAACATAGGGTTCATTTGATTTAAGTATTTCTATTTTGTAATCCCAGCTTGTAATAATAGAATCTGATGATATGCCGTTATATACAAACGAGAATGGCGGAATACTCCCTTTAGCAAATTTTTCTTTAAGCCATTTGTTTGCATTTATATTATCTATAGACTGGCTGGAAAGAATAAATGGACATAAAACAAAAAGTAATCTAATTAAAATGGATTTTCTCATTTTCAGCACCAATTTTTTATTTCATTGTTGAGTAAACCGCAACTCCTCTAGATGGTAATTCATCAAGGATATTTGATTGAACGTTTTTAAATTCTTTATCGTAATCTATATTAAATTTATCCTCATCTAAAATTATTTGTTCTGGATCATAAAGATGTTTTCTTAAATTAAAGTTTATTGATTCGGTAAATTTTATTTCAAACTTTTTAGCTGAATGAGAAGCATTAACTACCATTATTGATAATTCTTTTCCATTCGGCTGTGTAGCAACAATATACAAACTATCTGAATTGGTGGTCTTAAAAACTTTTGTTTCGTTTCTACCGCCTAAATATTTGCTTATCATACTAAAAGCATAAAATGCCGGGTAAGGGCTCTTAGCATTCGGCAAATTATCATGCGGCCATTTTGAAAGTCCCCATCTATGAACTCCATTGTGAAACGAATCATTTCCATCAGAATTTTCTAAAGGATCTACATATTGCTGATCCATTAATAGCCAAATCATAGAAGTTTGCGCTCCGGCTTTAATAAAAGCTGCTATACATTGAGCAATATAATTTCCATAATCAGGTTCAGTTCTTATTAATTCATTTGGGATTCCACAACCATATTCATCAATCCAAAACGGTTTACCGGTTTCGGAGATTTTATTTTTTCCCGATTCAACTATTTCCTTCCAGCCGCCATATTCTCTATCCCAGCGCGTTGCGTTATACGCGTGCCAACTATAAATATCAATCACATCATTTAGATTATGTTTCGCCCACCCAATCCACTGTGCGTTTCTTGTGCTTCCGCTATTTGGACCAACAATTTTAATTTTATCGCGTAATCCTGCTTTTTTCAATTCTTCATTTATAATTTTGCATACTTTTTCATAATAATCATTTTGAGTATAACCAACCGGAACAATTCCGGATTTATAATTTAATGGTTCGGTAAATAAAACTAAATATTTAATATTTGTATAGTTTTTAACATTTATCAATTGTTGTAATGATTCTGTAATCCATTTAGCAAAACGAGCCGGATCTTTTTCAGGATTTGGAACAATAGAATCATTATCTTTTAAATTTCCGGAATGAAAATATGTATCATTCGTGAACCACCAACCAGCTTGCAGTGCAATATCAACATTGAGTTTTTTCATTTCATCGAGCCACTTATAAAAGGCAAGCATTTTTTGGGAATTCCAATTAAAGTCATTATAAAGATTGCTCCCACAAGCCCAATCTGGTCTATACCATGTTCTGGCAATATTTAATCCCATGTTTTTTATTCTCGAAAATTCCCGTTCACGATCAGATGCACTCATTCCCTTTCTTAACTGTTCCGGCATAAACGCAAACCCATGGTATACTCCGTTCACTCCAAGAAAGTTATCCATTAGTGTTTCATTATTGTGAACAAAAAGTAATTGAGTGTCTTTATTTGCATTTGTTGGTAAATTATCAACAAAGATTCTTTTTTTTCGACCAATTTTATCAAATGGAATATTTTCGAAATCGGGTAAAATGGTAAATACTTTAGAATCATTACGAAGTTTAAAATTCATTTTTGAATAACTTTCAAATCCTGGATCGGTAAATACCGTAATGTTTTCTCCAAGATTTACCCATTCCGAAGATCCATTATGAATTTGCCCAACACCAACAAACAAATTATTTTTAATTATGTTGCGTTTTGGCAATCCAAGATTATTGGTCCAATAGTCTGATAGATTTGGATATGCATCAGAATATGGAAGCTTATCAATTCCCACTTCATTCAATCGTTTATGAAATATTCCATTATTATCCAAAAATTGTTCTTTGCCCCAATTTTGCATTCGGTTGTCAACATGGAATGCAATTGGAACGTCAACAAATATATTATTACGATAAACAATGTCATTTCCTCCTCCAATCATAACGGCAATATTTCCGGGTTTATAAAAAACATTTCCGTAAACTTCCATTCCGCATGCGCCGTCATCATGATAAACCGACATTATCGTACCTTCCTTATTTCCATTGTGATGAAAATAATTATAGCGGACAATATTTCCTCGCTCACTCGGATTTCTACCGTAATAAATGGCACCCATATCATGACCATCTGTTACAGCATCATGTATGATATTATATTCAATAAGGTGATCATTTCCATTTAAATGTATTGCCACAGCAGGACAATTATAAATTTCATTATGATCAATTACATTACCAACCCCATCAATATTAATTGCGCCACGGTATGTTTTTTCGTAGCGATTGAAATCATGAATTGAACAATTAGATACGCGATTGTTGCCTCGTTCAAGAGTTAGACGGTTTCCGCCGCCAAGTAAAATACCTCCTGAGCCTGTATTAAAAATTTCACAATTTTCAATAAGGTGATCCGAGCCGCAATTTCTATCCCAAGTTTGATTAGAATACAAGTATTCCTTAAAGTTTCCTAGTAATTTAGAAGCAGGTATTCCATTTTCATCGACACCTTTTCCTAAGCATATTGCTACAGTTCCTATATTTCTAATTGTGCAGGAATTAAATCTTATATTATTGCCTCCTTCAATATATATGCCCATTCCTCTTGTGCACTCAATAATAATATTTTCAAAACAAATATTAGCTGAATTCTCAAACGTAATTAAAGGTTTTTCCAATAATGATAGGCTTAAGTCAGATAAATCTTCATTATCATAAGGATAAAAAAATATTTTTTTATTTTTTTTATCAACAAAATATTCACCTGGAATATCGATATCCTCTTTGATATTAAACCCATAGAATGAATTGAATGATTCGCCCGAAGAAAATCCATAGAATGTTGGAAGTCCGGTTGTAATTTGTTTTTTTTCAATATCAATATTTTTTATTGGGAGCGCATCATCGGCAAATCCATAATGAAAAAAGCCTGCAATCCAAGGTTCTTCCGATGATTGCCAGCGGCTTATTCTGTTTGCTGTATATTCTATTACTGCTCCTTTATTCGAAAAATCTCCTTCACTTGGAGTTGAACCTTTTTCAATAACCCTATTATATGATATAAAACCGCTATTTGGCCAGCGCGCCAAAAAATAAGCCCTTTCTCTGCCGAATAATTCCATTTGGGTATTTGTATAAGGTCTCCCAAAACCATGCGGTTGAATTTTTCCCTCATCTATATTCAAACCCGAATAATCGATTTGCAATATATTATCTTTAACTCTTGTTATAAACCGATTGGAAATTGTTGTGTCTGTAACAAAACCAATAATGTCTTGTGGAATTTTAATTCCGCCGGAAATTCTTACTGATTCGTCTTCATACGGACGTATGTTCAAAGGCGCTTCGTCTCCAAAAACATCCCGATCATCAAATTCAATAGTTTTAGAAATATGGTAAATCCCTTTACGAAGAAAAACAGTATAAGATGCTTTTGGTGCTTTTATACGCTCAGCCCTTATTGCATCTATCGCTTTATCAATTGAAACAAAGGGCAAATCAATTGATCCAATATTATTATCAGATCCATTTGGAGATACATAAAAGTGAATTTCATTTGTTTGAGCCATTATTGAAACAGAAAGCGTCAAGAATAGAATTAGGTTATTCACTTTATTTCTTATTATCATTTCCATTACCATACCAATATAATTTAGGTTTATATTTCTATATATGCTGTTTAGCAATTTATACTCATACCTATTATTAAGTCAGCTATTTTTAATTAAAAGAAATTCATACATCAATTACTTTAATAAACCTAACTTAATTTCCTAAAAATGAATTGATATATATTTCCGTTTTATTTGTTGATGAACCGTAGAGTATTTGCTGTATCGGTGTTTGCTGATAGTAAAAGATCGACAATTTTTTAATTATAAATTCCAATTGACTGAATAGTTTACTCACCGAGAAAATAAATCACAAAACATATCATTTTATCACAAGTTAATTTCCAAATACAACTAAGCGCATAACTTTTCAACAAATTCTCTTCTCCATTGAATTAATATATTATAAAACAAACATAAGTTGTTATGAGGTTTTACTCAATATAAAGTCATGCTTTTCTATTGGAAACATTTCCATATTAAAACTATTTACTTCCCCATTCTTTATTTGGTTCTTTACCCATAACAAATACAAGCTCACCGCCATTTATTATTTCTTTGTGAGATATAAACGAACGGTTCAACGGAATACCGTTTAAAGTAGCTGATTGTATATAATAATTTTCTTTACTCAAGTTCTTGGTAATTATAACAAATTCTTTTCCGGAGTAAAATTTCCCGTTAAGTTTAAGAGTTACTTTATTAAATATCGGAGAAGAAATTTGATAAATAGGATCGCCCGGACAAACTTGGTAAAGTCCCATTGCGCTCATTGCATACCATGCAGCCATACATCCGTAATCATCGTCCATTTCTTCAAGATAGCCGTCAGGTGTGTTTTTATAAATTCTTCCGAAAATTGGTTTATCAAAAAATCCATGCGTTTTATAACGCTGCAAAATTGGTTCGGTTAGAATTTTGTAAGTCCATTTTTGCGTTAGCCAAGGAGCGCCTGCATAATTAAATAGAAAAGGTACATGAAGATCAATTTGATTTCCCGCAGTGTAAAGATCGTTATCAAATAAATAACTTAATTCTTTTACAAATTCATCATTTCCACCGAAGTTTTCTATCAAAGACGGCATATCGTGGATAACGTTCCAGCGCCAATGCCACTTAGTTCCTTCATAAGTATATTTCTCACGATTGACTGTCGGATCTTCAGGAAAATCCAGCCATGAACTGTCGGCAGCACGCGCTCTAAAAAATCTTATGGTCGGGTCCCATGTGTTACGCCAGTAATTTGCTCGTTTCATAAAATATTCATAATCTTTTTCATTACCTATTTCCTTTGCGATTTGCGCCACACACCAATTATCCCAAGAATATTCGCCGGTTTGATCCGGACGTGCGGGTATATATCCTATTTTATCATACTTTTCTCCCATTTGTACAAGAGCTTCTCTCTTGATATAAGGATAAATTGTTTTTGCATCGAGACCGCTGATACTCTTGAAATATGAATCCGTAACAACCATCAGCATATGTTCATTACGGCAATTTTCAAAGGGCATAAATCCATTTTTACCTTTTATATCAAATCCCGATCCCGGACCATGCGGAAGATGTTGGCCATCAGGTTTATCCCAATCACCTTGTTCATATATATTTATCAATGATTTAACTATATCTTGATAAACTGAAGGCAGATACAAACTATATAATGGATATTTTGTTCTAAATGAATCCCAGAATGCAAAATTACCGTAGTAATTATAACCTTCAGCAGTATGTATTTTTTCATCAAATCCCAAATAGGTTTTATTGAGATCACTAATTACCTGTGGTAAATGACAAGTTCTGTAAAGTGATGTATAAAAAATTGTCTTGTATTCCTCATTTCCTTCAACAATTATCTTACTTATAATTTCATTCCAGCTATTAAATGATTTATTTTTAATATAATTAAAATTGAAATCGGGATTTTCAATTTCAAGATTATTTTTTGCTTCTTCTATGCTGGTAAGGGAAACTCCAACTCTAACTTCAAGTGGTTCACCTTTAAGATCACCAAATTCAAGAATCAATCCACCACTAGATAATTTATTCAATGAGTTACCATGAGTAACTTCTTTTCCATTCCATATTTCTGATGATCTAACTGCGGTATTAAATTTAATAACAAAATAAATACCTTTATAACTTGCTTGAATACCTTCAATTGTTTTTGCATCTTTCATACTGCATGTTATACCATTAGAACGATCAGTATTACCTTCAAATAAAAATAATTTTGCTTTTTTTCCTTTTGTGAAAGTGTATCTATGAAAACCGGAATGTGCTGTTGCGGTTAACTCGGCTAAAATATTATCCTTCACAAGTAATGCAGAATAATAACCGGCTTTAGCTGTCTCGGTACTCTTATCAAAATCTAATATAGGATTCTTAAAGAAAGTGTCTGACGGAATTGTAACAAAAGGTAATAAAGAAATAAGTCCCGCACGATTAACAGAACGAGTTCCACCCGAGCTGCCTTTGTGTAAGTGACTAAAACCTCTAATTTGGGTATCTGAATAATCATATCCTCCATGCGCCAAATTGCCGTCGGCAGTTAAACTACCAGGATAAGTATCAGGACAAAGATTAATTAGCCCAAATGGTACATTTGCTGCGGGCAGCCATTGTCCGTGATCTCCCATTGTGCAAATAAAAGGATCAACATAATCAGCAGGAAGTTTATTTATTTCCTGTCCTAACATATCAGAAATTAAAAATAAAATTAGTAAAATAACTGAGGTTTTTATTTTAAACACTGCTAATTCCTTTAGTTAATATTTTGCATTTTACAAATCAAAAATGTATTGGATAATATACTGGAATGTATAAGATTTCTTTCGCTGAATATTGAATTAGTTATGCAGCTTAATACTCTGCATTGCGTTTTTGCAATTAAAATTATTTTCATATTAAAGCTGCTTATACCTGTGTATGGTTAATAATTCACTTATTCGAAATGAAGAATTACATTAACACAACCATAAAAATAATCATACCATATATCAAACTTAAAAATTATTCGTATTCTTATTTTAGCAAATTAACTTATATATACTAATATTATTAATAGACATTTTTTTATATTGTAAAATCAAAAAATACTATTCAAAATATTTTAATATAACCATTTTGCAGGAAGTTCATCTTTAGGTGTTATTTCTAAAATATAATTACTTAATTTCTTTATCAGTTCAATGTCATTAATTTCTCGCCAGCCATGACCTTTAAGCGGACGTCCATATTCAAATGATCCATTGTAATAAGGGAATTTTTCATTTTCTAAAAATTCTTCCATTTTGTATGTGCCTAAATTAAGATACCAGCCATCCATGTCACCGCAACTGAAGTGTAATTTACCAACGAGTTTTGGACCCAGCCAATTCCAATTTTTTACCATATAATATTTTAGATCGTAGTTATTATTTTTCATATATTCGACAACACTTTTATCAATTATTCCATTACTTGCATCCCATAAAGGTTTTGGATAGCCGTCATTACCAACCGGACCGAAAACCGCTTCCCAAATAGCGAGCTGTTCACCCGATCTTCTTTTGCTACCTAAAACACTTTCATATCTGCTAACTTCTCTATATGTTATTTTAGGCTGACCAATATTAGTTCGCTTCATCGGGCGATCTGCACTTCTCCAATCTGATAATTTAACCAAAAAAGCGTTTTCATCTTCATATAAATTTATTAAACCATACTGGGAAAAATCAATTGGATCCGGATAAAATACCCAAGTCCCGCCAAAAAAATCTGGATGATAAACTTGAAGTGCCAAAGCTTCCCAACCACCTGTAGAACCTCCTGATAAAATTCGTGCATAGGGTTTTCGAATGATTCTAAATTCGCTTTCAATTTCAGGAATTAATTCTGATAATATCGCATCTCCAAACGGACCATTGTTTGCGGAATTCACAGCGTATGAATCATCATAATAGGGTGTTGGGTGCTGAAATAAAACGCATATAAGTCTTGGAAAATTTTCCGAAATCCAAGTCTTATAAAATTCGTAACCTTCATTTTCTTTTTCATCATTATTTGTTGTAAAATTATATAAAGGATCAAGACTAAAATGACTTTGAATATAATGTACCGGATATTCAACTTCAGGGTGTTCGTAATAACCTTTTGGTAAAAGTATTGTAGCACCTAAATAAAATGGATGCCCCCAAAATTTTGTTAAAATTTCACTTTTAATTTTTATTCTTTTTATCCACTCTGTATCTTCGGGAATTTCAATTTGAGGAATTACTTTATTTAAAACGAGATTTTCGATTATATCTATTGATTTGTTAAAGTGAATCTTTAATACACTGCTGTAGAAATTTCCAGGGGATATTTTAAAGTCTTGCCCTTCCCATTGATCCATATGAGCCCATATTGTATGCCCATCGGACCTGCTGAATTTAGTGTATAAATTAAACATTGCTTGAACGTAATAATCTCCACTTTCTATGTCCTTAATGCTCTCTAATGGAAAACCCAAAATTTTTTCATTAAAGATGACTTGAGAATCAGGAGATATTTGTTCTACGTCAATTCCAAAAATTTGTGTCTCATTTTTCTGAAGTCTAGGTTCGACTTCATTTGTTTCTGAAATGATCAAAAATACTCGACCGGTAAGTTTTGTAGTAGCAATTGATTCATCAAATGTAATTTCAAATTGCTTTGTCTGTGAAAAGAAATTGTTACTAAAAAAAAGGGGAAACAATAATGCAATAATAATTTTTAATTGATACATAATTTTATAGTTCCTAATAAATTAAACACGTTATATTCTTTATTGTATTAATACCTTTAGAATACCAGTGTCTTCATTTTCAAAATTTATATCAATTGATAATGTTCCGTTTGTTATTACATTGCATTTAATTTCTTTATTTTTCCATTTAACAATATAATTAAAATTAGGATTCATACAAGCAATTACAGAAGACACATCATTTTTAGAACCGTAATTTTTAAGCGTTACCGATAATTCCGAAAAATCATCGGACCATTTTTTGTTATCAATCCAAATATCAAAACCGGCAGTGAAATTACCGGGAATAAAATATGCGGAATACCAAAGCAATAACGGCGATGATAATCCGCCAAACTCATGCCAGCCGGCTCCTCTCCCAGTATTAATTATAAAATGTTCCATTGAATTATAAGTTGCTTCCGTTTCTACTTTCCATAAGTTAAGAGCTGTTATAGCAATTTTATACGCAAAATCTGATTCCGCGAGATCTAACATTGTTTTCCAAAAAAACCATTGATGCGGTATCCAAACAGTTCCATTCCAATACCCGTCAATTCTATAATATGGAGCGGATTGATCAACTGCTGACAATCCAATTTTTGACCAAAGTTGTTTTTCTGATTTTAACGATTCTGTAAGTTTTTCGATTTGCATATTATCACAAATTCCGGATACAAGAGGATAGGCTCCGTCCAATCCCATATTAAAATTAGTTCCATCTTCATATTTTAAAAATTTTGATGGATTACCATTTGAGTCATGAATGACATAACTAAAATAACCGGATTCATTATCCCAAGAATTTTCCTGAAGAGCTTTACTAAATTTATCAATATCTGAATTGTATGATTCAATATCATCAGTTTTGCCTAAATAATCTGCTGCCATTTTTAATATTTTTGCAGTTCTTATTGCGTGTGCTGTATTTATGACGGGAGTAACTGTTTTTTCTAATAAATTATCATGTGTAAATTTTTGAGGCGGATAATCATCCCAACCGCCGGAGTTATAAAAATAGTCCCATGTTTTGAGTAGATTTGAATTTAGCGAATTTGTTGTAGAACTTCCTAACCGACCAGCTAAAAATTCATGATATTGTTTTAATCTAGGATAAAAATATTCCAGCATTTCTTTTGATTGTGTTTTATTCCAAAGCTCAAGAAAGAGATAAAATTGTACTGGAACCGGTGAACCGTGATGAATAAATGCAGATTGTGATCCGTAAGGCAGCAAATAAGCATTTAAATTTTCAACTGCTTTTTGAACGTTGGATTGTAAAAGTCCTAATCCGATAAATCCTGAATCCCATGTATATAAGCAATCCCACCATCTTCCCGGGGCACTATGTTTAATATATTCCTTTTGAGTATAAACCGGATAAACAACATTTGAGTTCAAAGTAGCATTTAATTTTTCAATACTAAATTTATATTTCTCACCTTCCGGTTTTGAAGAAAAATTTGTTAAGCTTGATTTAGCATTTAAATATATTTCCTCATATTTTGGTCTGGCATTATAAAATAAATTTAAAGTGTTAAATACTTCTTCTTGGTTTCCGGAACAAACGGCTCCATATATATTTTTACTGGAATGTGGTTCAAGTTCAATAGGCTTTATAAAAATATTTGTAAAATGACCTTCTCCTTCTCCTTCAAATGACATTGCGACATGTTCATTTGCCATTTGTTTAAAATAATCCCCAATATCTCGTCCGAACCATTGTCTTATATCATAAATATCCGACTGCCAAATTATTCCATAGTATAAATCCACATCATCATATTTTAAAATTATTGAATTTTTAACTGGACCCGAAATAATTTTTGGCACCGGATTCCATATTTTTTGATCAATTTTAATTTCATCTATTGTTTCCGATTCTATAATTGAGAACCCATCTATTTCAATTTCATTACCTCCATTAGAAGTTATATTTAATTCATATTCTCCGGCATTTTTATTTCCAATATTTATAAATACATTTGAAAAATTATCAATAGAATTTGAATTAGATAAATCTTTTGTTGTATTATGAGCTCCGGAAATATTCATTTTTTCAAAATTTATATTAGATTTTAACGAATAATTTCCCTTAAGAGTAATATTCTTTTCTAAAATGCCTGTAGTTTGCAGAGTTAATTCTTTTTCTAATGATAATCTATAACGAATATAAAGAACTGCATTTTTATATGGATGTTCCAATAGAAATTTATACGAAACAAAATCTCCTTTATCTTTGCCAAATCCGTTTCCTATTCCTGAACCATTCACAAAACCACTTGCTCTAATTTCACCGCGCATCTTACCGTCATATACAAGATTATCTTGTGGTCTGGGATTTGCGTAATCTAAAACTTTATAATCTATTGCATCAATCCATTTACTTCCGCTTGGCAGCGAAATAACGGCGGGACACAAAGATGTATAAGGACTATATTCCTTAAGCGGTGGGAAATTTATTGAAGCCATGAAATGAACTGCAAGATTTTGATTTAATTCGGTATTATTTACGCATTCAATTCTTATTAACCTTGCGTTTTCTAAATATTTTGAATATGAAATATCAGTATATACTTTATCCTTCCATTCTAGTTCATGTCTAAAACAGAAATACTCAAAATTAGAAGAAGTTTCCCATGGATGGTAATTATTTTCAAATAATACATTTGGTACTTCAACTTTTCTTCTGTAAAATCCCGGGAATACGCTAAGATCAAAACGAATTCCACTTTCTTTTTTTGGTATATGCGATATGCCTATGTATCTTTTGGTATATGGACCCCAATCAGGAAGGCTTAAATCATGACTGTTATTAAGCTTATCAAAATCAAAGTAATTTTGAGCAAAATTATTGTTAAAAATTAAAAACATAATAAACATTATTTGGAATAAACATTTAATTTTTTTTTGTAGGATCATTTAATTCTCCCTTACAGGATTCCATACTAATTGGTGAAAACTTTTTATAATTAATTATTATAGCAAAAAGATTTATTGTTTGTCTGTCAATAAATAGTTTTATAATTTAAATTTAGTTCAAATGCGGTGAGATTACTTGTCTAATTGTTAATTTCTTAGGTATCTAAGTAAAAGGGATAAAAATGTTATTAAATAAATTTCAGTAAAATTAAGCTTTAACAGCAATCAAAAATTTTATCTTAATTTTTATTCATTTTTGCAATTTATTTCTTATTGTGCTCATTCATATAAGATTTGGGTGATTGTCCAAATTGCTTTTTAAATAATTTGCTAAAATGAGAAGGATCTTTAAAACCAACATCGTATGTAATTTCTGTTACAGTTTTACCTGATTCTCTTAATAATTGCGCGGCTCGTTTTAATTTAATTAGAAATATAAATTCTTGAACCGAATGATTTGTTAACGTTTTTAATTTGCTGTAAAGCGATACTCTGCTCATTCCAATTAGTTGACTAAACTTTTCTACACTGAATTCAGAATCATCAATATTTTCTTCAATTATGTTAATAGCATTTTTAATAAATTTTTCATCGAATGAAGTAATTTGAATATCCGATGGTTTTAAGTCTAATGTTCTAGCAAATTGCTCCTTAAATTTCCTTCTAGAATCTATAATATTATTTATTCTTAGTCTAAGTTCATCAATGTAAAATGGTTTAGTTATATAATCATCGGCGCCGGTTTCCAATCCTTCAATTTTTGATTCCATTGAAGATTTTGCGGTTAGTAAAATAACAGCGATGTGACTTGTTCTTTCATCTGTTTTTATTTTCTTACAAAATTGAATTCCGTCAGTATGCGGCATCATAATATCACTTAATATCAATTCAGGAGTTTCATTTAATGCAATATCAAAACCTTGATTTCCATTAGACGCTTCAAGAATATTGTAATCATTCTGCAGCTCTTCATTAATATAAGATCTCATATCATCATTATCTTCAACAATAAGAATTTTGCACTTGTCTGCATGCTCAGAATAATTTTCTGATAATTCTTGCAATTTACCATCACTTTTATGTTCATTTAAGAAAGTAGTGTTTGATTCAGATGTAGGTGTTTCATCAGAAATAAATTTTTCGCCTAACATTTCTTCAATAAGAAACGGAATTAAAATAGTAAAAGATGTTCCTTTATCTTCAATACTTTCAACGCTTATTTCTCCAAAATGTACATTAACTAATTCTTTAGTAACTGAAAGACCTATTCCGGTTCCACCGACTGATGTATGTTTTTTATCTTGAACTTGATAAAACCTTTTAAAAATCTTTTCAATATTACTTTTTGATATCCCAATTCCTGTATCGGAAATAATGATTTGCAGCCAGTTATCAAATTTTATTTTCTTATCTGCAAAACTAACTTTTTTAATTTTCTTAGAAGAAATTTTATTTATTATAACTTTAATACTTCCGTTGGCCGGCGTAAACTTTACCGCGTTAGAGATTAAATTAAAAATTATTTTTTCAATCTTATCGTGGTCAAATAATAGGTTCAAGCTATCTGTGTATGGTTCAAAAGTTAAATTAATGTTTTTTGATTTAACAGCTTCAAGAAATACAAATACTTCCTCTTTTAAAAAATCAATTATGTCTCCAAATTCAGGATTAAATTTTAGCTGCTTTGCTTCCATTTTTCTAAAATCAAGTATTTGATTAACTAACCTAAGCAATCTGTTCGTATTTCTATTTATTCTGTTAAGCGGGCCTCTTAGTTCATCTGATAATTGTGGAGAATCTAAAACTTTTAATAAGGGACCGGTAATAAGTGTTAATGGTGTTCTTAATTCATGAGATATATTTGCAAAGAGTTTAACTTTTGTTTCAGATATTTCTTTAATTATTTTATTTCTATGGTACAAGTAAATAATGAAAAATGAGATTATGGATAAAAAAGAAAAATTAAAAAAATAAACCAAGTCTGCTTCCAAACCGGTGGAATAACATAAAAAGTAATTGCGGCAGGAGTTAAATCAACATTAAAATCTGAATCTCTAGCTTTTACTTGAAAAATATGATTGCCATTATCTAAAGCTAAAAATATATTATTGGTTTTCTTCCCGAATTGCGACCATTTGTTATTATCAATTCTATATGAATAATCTAACAAGGAACTGGATGTTGATTTCCATGGATCTGTTCCGGACCACGAAATAATTACATTTCCGGGTTGAGAGATTTTTTCAAGATAAAATGTCACTTTTGTATCTGGTGCTATATTATCCGGAAAATGTTTTATTGTTTTAAATTTCTCACGCAAGTTAGAAGAAATTTTTTCTTTGTATAATGCTTGTCTATACCAAATTGGAGGATTTTGATTTATCCACAGACTTCCATCTTTTGTCCTGTGAATTGAAATACCATCTCTTGCAATTTTAAAGTAATTGGAAAACACACCCTTTGTCCAGTTATTTCCATCATAATGCAATATATCTTTGTCTGTAACTATCCAAACGCTATTATCATTTTCTGCAAAAATATATACAATTGTATTGCTCGAAAGTCCATTTTCTACGGTAAATCTTTGCCAAGTATTTTCATTATTATTAAACCTGTAAACTCCTTCTGTTCTTGTCCCAACCCAAAGGTCTCCATTTGGTGTTATATCAAGACAATCAATAAAACTTTCTTGTAATCTTTTTGGTTTACTAATCCTATCCCACGATCTTTTTTTGCTATAGGTATATAACCCCAACTGACCAGTCCAAATAGTACTGTCATTAGTTTGTCCAATTCCATAAACGCCAGTCAATTCCAATTTTTTATTTGGGAAATGGTATTCATATTCAATATGGCTGTAATTATTTAATTCAGGTTTTATATACCTAACTAATCCACCTTTCTGACCTTTATCGGTATTAATATCAGACGAAGAACCAAACCATAATGAACCATCATGTGCTTCAAAAGCAGCTCTACGATCAATGCTCCAACCTAGACTAGGTAAAAGCTGTTTTTCCCATTTTGTTCCATTAAAAAAAGACGTAGCACAAATTCTATTATGGCTTCCGGCGGCCCAAACGTGACCATCTTTTGTAGTTATTAAAATTAAAGGAAAATCAATAACACCATCTATTGATTCAAATTTTTGCCACTTTTTTGTTATAGTATTATATCTTACAATTTTTCCTTCAAATGAGATAAACCAATAATTATTATCATTGTCTTCCGTTTGAAAATTAAGACCAATAAAAGTTTCCCAATTATATTTTGATAGATCTATTTTCCATACTTCATTATTTAACCCTATTATCCATAAACCTTTGTCACGTGATTGATAAAGTATTAATCTATTTGATGCAAAAGGAAGATTCGGGCTCTCATACATTTTCCAATCTAACATTTCACCAATAAAAATTCTTCCAATACCGCCAATGCAGATTTTTCCATCATTTAGTTCAATAATATCTGAAAATAAATCGTCAAATTGATACTTATCTTTAAATCTTACATGAATCCACTTTTTATCTTTATAAATATTAATTCCACCGTCATTTTCACTGCTCGCCACATAAATATTTCCATTTCTTTTTATTTTTATCAATGGAAGTCTAAACTTTATATAATTTGGTTGGTTATCTATTCTTAGCCAAGTTGCAGAGGAATTTTGGAGATCACATTCAGGGCAGAATTTATAGACTTTCCCATCCCTTAAACCAAACAAAATGTTACCGTTAAGGTCTTCAGCAATACTGTAAATATCAAATAAATTTGATTTATCAACTTTTTTTAAATCCGAAATAATTTTTTCATTACTATATAATGCTATTTTATTATCCTTAATTCTAATCGCGCCTTGCTTGGTTCCAATCCAAATGCTGTGATCTGATCCTTCAATTATAGGAATTCTATTATATGGATAAACAATTGGATCACCAAAATCTAAGTCAATATTAATTTTACTCCATTTGTTTTCACTGTAAATGTAAATACCTTGTGTAGAACCTGCATAAATAGTTCCGGAACTAGATGCGAATAAGGTAACAATTGAAAAATCTATTGAATCCGTACCAATTTTAAATAATCTCCAAGAAAGTCCGTCATATCTGTAAACTCCACCTGAAACGCCAAACCATAAGTTGCCATTTTTCTCTTCAACCATAGATCTGCAACCTTTTCCAACCAATTCCGGAAAAGTTTGCCATCGCCATTTTTCATTAAAGGGATTTTCATTTTGAGGTTTATAAGTATTAAAATCACTTCCGTAAGTAAAATTAATAAGTAAAAAAAAGCAGATAAATAACGGCAAAACAGATATTTTATAAAAATCCATTTTTTGAATGATTATTTCAAAAATATTTTTCATTATTAAACATAAAATTAAGTTTTTATAAAATACTTCAAAAGTTTTTAAATTATTTTATTAATAACGTAGTATTGTTATAATGATAAATAATTTTTGTACTAATATAATGTTTATCAATTTGGTATTATGGAATAAATTGGTATGAGTTGTAATTATTAAAAGGACAATGAACAGAATAAATAATATTTTAGAGATTATATTTAATTGTATTTACTGAAATCAAATATTTTTTTTTCGGTTAAAAATAACAATCCGTTAGAAAGACAAAATATATTCTTAAAATCTATATTCAAAAAATCACTTTATCAGAAATTTTTTATCAAGAATATTCTAGGACTACTACGATTTCAACTACGTTGGGCTTTTCTTTAAAATAAAAAATCCTTATAAGTTATTATCTTATAAGGATTTATGGGAGTGAGCGCGGGTGGTCTCGAACCACCGACCCTCTGCTTAAAAGGCAGATGCTCTACCACTGAGCTACGCGCCCAAATTTTAAGACTCCAAATTTACCTATAATTCTTAATTATTTCCATTTTTTTTTCAAAATTTTTATAAAAATAATCGGTAAAAAATATCATTTTGATTTCGACAATATAGTTATAATAATTATTCCAAAAAAATCTTTACAGAATGGAATTTTCCATTTAATTAATAGATGGTTTTTCATCTTTTAATTTTAATTATGAATAAAAATAATAAAATTTTAATTGCAGATGACGATGAAACTCTTTGTTATTTGCTCAAAGAAGAGTTAATCAGTCAAGGTTATTCTGTTGATATTGTTTACGATGGAAAATTTGCAATTGAAAAACTGAAGGAAAAAGATTACGACATACTTTTGCTTGATTTAGAAATGCAGTTTATTTCTGGCGAAAAAGTGTTAAAATTTGCAAATGAAAATAAACCAAGATTGCAAATTATTGTTCTTACCGCTCAATCGGATGTCCGTACTGCAATTGAATGTATGAAACTTGGAGCGTTCGATTTTCTAAATAAGCCATACGATTTTCAGCAATTATTAATAACAATTGAAAGAGCCTTAAAGCACCGAGAACTGCTCGAAAAAAATACAATTCTTACCAATAAAGTAGAAAAATACAGCAGTATAAACATTGTAGGAAATAGTAAAAGCATAAAGGAAGTGATTTATCTTGCGGAACGTGCTGCTCTTTCCGATTCCAATATTTTGCTTGAAGGTGAAACCGGAACCGGAAAGGAACTGTTTGCCGAATTTATTCATCAAAATTCCTTACGAAACCAAAAGCCCCTTGTCGCCATAAATTGCGCATCTTTACCGGATCAATTAATGGAAAGTGAACTTTTCGGATATGAAAAGGGAGCTTTTACGGATGCTAAAACTTCCAAACCTGGTTTAGTTGAAATTGCCGACGGCGGTACTCTCTTTCTTGATGAAATTGGTGAATTGAGTTTAACGTTACAGCCGAAAATTTTAAGATTTTTAGAAAACGGTGAATTTAGAAGAATAGGTGGAATCACAAATCATTCTTCAAATATTAGAATTATTGCCGCAACAAATAGAAATTTAATGGAGTTTGCCGAGGAAAAAAAATTCAGAAGAGATTTGTTATTCAGACTTAACGTAATAACTCTGACAATTCCGCCATTGGTGGAAAGGGAAAACGACGTTCTTGTTCTTTCAGAATACTTTCTAAAAAGAAAATGTTCTATCAACTCACCAAAAGTTCTTTCAAATGAAGCAAGATTTGTGCTTCAGAATTATGAATTCCCCGGCAATGTAAGAGAGTTAGAGCATATGATTGAACGAGCAATTATTTTTGCTGATGGAAGTGTTATTGAAATAAAAGATTTAAATCTTCCCACATTTACGGCAAAGACTTCCGAGATGACTGACAGCGATAATACAATTATGAATTTGGAAGATGTCGAAAAATTTCATATTCAAAAAGCTTTAAAAATGAATAGTTGGAACAGAGAAAATACAGCAAGAATGTTAGGCATTAGTCAAAAAACACTTTATACAAAAATTAAAAAATATAGTTTAAAATGAATGGCGAAAACAGCCATACTTTAAAGCCATCTTTATCATCAAATAACACCAAAGCCGATCTGCAAAAGGTTAAGCACGATCTTAGCAATATTTTAAATAATATTTTATCCGCGGTGGATCTTTTAAGCGATGAGACGAATAAAAACGGCAAATCCGCATTGTTAATTAAAAGTATTAAGAAAAATACAATTCTTGCATCAAGTTTGATTTCGTCATTTTCGAATACACAAAACAGCTATAAGGAAATTTTAAGTCTCGCAAAAGTCGTTCAAGAAGCAATTGAACTTTTTCAGATCGAAACACATCAGAGAAATATAATCTTTATAAACAATGCAAAGAATGATTGCATAATGGGAAATATTCTCGATATTAATAGAATTATTTTGAACTTAGTAAAAAATTCAATTGAAGCGGACGGCAATGCACAAATTACGATTGAGCTGAATAATTATGATCAGGACTTAATTGAAATTTCTATCAACGACAGCGGTCCGGGAATACATCCTGATAATTTAGATAATATTTTTGATCTTGGTTTTTCATCGAAAAAAAATGAAAATATGGATCACGGTTATGGATTATCAATTGTAAAAGAGCTTGTACACGAACTTTCCGGCAGCATATCCGTAAATTCACAATTGGATAAAGGCACTTCATTTAAAATCATTTTCCCGTTAAAGAAAACGATAAAGCATTCAAAGATTTTTTATGATAAAACGATTATTATCGGTGAAGATGATCCGTTCCAAATGGAAGTTCTGAAAGATCTTTTGTCATCATTAGGTATAAAAATTTTTTCCGCTTCCAATGGAATTGAAATACTAACCTTGCTTAAAAGTGTAAAACCTGACTTGATTATAATTGATAAATTTATGCCTGTTATGGATGGAATAGAATGCATAAAAAATATAAAAAGGAACGAAATGCATTTTCCAATAATTTTAACATCGGGCAGCGACTTGGAAAAAATTAAAGATGAAATTAATGTTGAAGAAATTTTATTAAAACCGTACAGTTTTGAAAGTGTACAAAATATTTTAGAGCGTTTGCTCTGATTCTACATTTGCCTCTTCGCCAATCTTAAATTTGTTTGCCTTTAAATTTTCTAAATATTTTTTTACTTCGGGTTCTTTAATATTTAACATTGATTTCATAAAATGAAGAATATCTTTTACCGCGTTTTCAATAAATTCAACTCGTTTTAATGCAGAATTCTTATTGAATGAATCCGCTTCCAGTTCTCTTTTTAAAGCAGTTACCGATAAATTAATAAGTGTAAGCGGCTGCTTGATTTCATGATTTGTCTTTTTAACGGTCGCCGAAAAAGTATTTATTTTTTCAAGTTCAATGTATAATTTGTTTGTTTCATTAAACCTTAAGGCGGCTTTTACTCTCGCCAGCAATTCAATTCTGTTAAACGGTTTTTGTATATAATCAAAAGCCCCTGCTTCAAATCCTTTTTCAATATCAGAATATGAATTAAGCGCGGTTACCAAAATTATAGGAATTGAATTTATTTCTTTATTTTCCTTTAATAATTTGCAGACTTCAAATCCATCAATATCTGGCATCATAACGTCGAGCAAAATTAAATCGGGATTTTCAGTTTCGGCTTTTCTAATTGCTGATTTTCCATCATAAGCTTTAATAACGTTAAAACCTTCTTTATTAAGTCTGTCTTCAAGAAGGAAAACATTATCAGGTTGATCATCTACAACTAATATTTTAAATATTTTTATCATGCAGTTAGTTTGAAAATATTCTTTAATCTTTTTTCAATTTGACTTGTATTAATAGGTTTAGTAAACAATCCGTTAAATCCGTTCTTTTCAATAATTTCTCTATCCGTAAGCATTGCGTATGCTGTTAATGCAAAAACTCTAAGTGATTTTGTCGCCGGATTATTTCTAATTTTTTTAACGGTTTGAAATCCGTCCATTTTCGGCATCATAATATCTAACAAAACAATATCGGGTTTTTCATTTTCTAATATTTCAAGACATTCAAAACCATCTTTAGCATAAATCGGATTATACCCGAGAGATTTTACAATTTCGCCTATTGTAAAGCGCGCGTCTTTATCGTCATCCACAATTAATATATTGAATGAATCAAAATATTTTCTTTCTTTAGCTATGTTTTTTTCATCAGCCGTCGATATTTCAATTTTATCGTTTTGAGTCGTTTTAAATAGTGTCGAATCTATTAGCTCAATTCGATCTTTAATGATTTTTAAAACATCAAGTGGATGGTGCTGAGCAATTAAAGTTGTTTCAAATAATTTATTATTAATTTCCTGAACTTCATTTTCATCTTCAATTTTTTTAATGTACGAAACCAGCGGAATGTTTTTTGAATAAACATCTTCCTGAATTTCATCCAGTATTTGAAACGAATTAAAAGTACGGCAGAATTGATCAATTATTATTAAGTCCGGTTCAAATCTTTTTATTTGTGAAGAAATTGAGTTATTCGCTTTTGCCTGATATATTTTTAATTCATATGGTAAAAGTTCATTTTCGATTTTTTCGAATGAAACATCATCGTTTATAAAAAGTATTTTTCTGAACTTTATGCTTTGTTTTTTTTCAATATTATCAACGGTTTTAATTATACTTGATTTAGAGATTTCATTTGTGATAAAATCATAAATATTAAACCCGAGTCCGCAATTAGCTTCTTCGTCCATATTAACCAAAATTATTGGAATGCCGTAAGTGCTCTCGTTCTCTTTAATTTTAGTAAGCAGTTCCCAGCCGTTTATGTTTTTCTGAAGAATATCGAGAATGATTACGTCTGCTTTTAGAGCGGCTATTGTTTGAATTTCTTCTTCATTTATATCAGGTATTTCAACGTTGATATTGTTTGATCTAAGATAATCTCCAATAAGTTTTATCGAATCCTCGCCATCGGATAGAATTACAGCGTTGAATTTCTTTTCGTTTTTGCTTTCGCTTAACTGAATTTCTTTTTTGATTTTATCTTTAACAATATTGGGAATTTCAACAATAAAGGTGGAACCTTTTGCAAGTTCTGAATTAACCGATATTTTTCCTTTTAAAAGATTGGTATATTTTTTACAAATTGCCAAGCCCAAGCCTGTGCCGCTGAACATTCTATTTAAACTCGCGTCGGCTTGTCTAAATTCTTCAAAAATAATTTTCTTATCATTGTCGGAAATTCCAGGACCGCTGTCTTCAACTTCAATTTTAAAATTATTTTCAATAACATCAACTTTAAGGTTTACAAATCCTTCCTTAGTAAATTTTGCGGCATTCCCAACGAGATTATAAATTATTTGTTCAATTTTTTTAATGTCGGTTCTTATGAGGTAATCATATTTATTGGGTATGGAGACATTGAAATTTATTTCTCTTTCCAAAAATATTGGTGAAATAAAAACGGTTACCTCATTAATGAATTCACTTAATAAAATTTCGTTTTCGGTTATATTGGTATTACCTGATTCCAATTTTGAAAATTCAAGAATGTTTTCAATTAGATTTAAGAGTTTTTTACCGTTTCGTAAAACTACATTTAGTCTTTCTTTAGTTTTCCCGTCGGTATTTGTATCCTTAAGAATAAGTTCCGTTAAGCCGAGTATAGAATTTTGAGGCGTTCTAAGCTCATGCGACATATTTGCAAGGAACTGCGATTTCAGTTTGGCAGATTCTACAGCTCTTTCTTTTTGAATTTCTAATTCTTCTTTTCCCTTTTTAAGTTTATCATGAAGTTCTAATAATTCTTTATTTTTTTCGGTAATTTCCAAATTCTGTTTTTGATAAGCATTATTCAACTGCTGAAGTTCATCTACCAATTTTTGAAGTTTGCTGAACGCTTTGCCGTTGGCTATTCCAATTGATAATTGATCTTTTATCTTTTCAAAATATTCTTTTATATTTTGTAGAGGCTTATTTACCGAAGCTAGTTCCAGTATTGCAATAACTTCATAATTATATGTAATTGGAAGAATATAGAGATAATTTATTTTTAACTCTGTTAATCCAGTTCTTACAATCGGATGATTATTTGTAAACTCAATATCTATAATTTCTTTGTTTTCAATTGATCTTTTATAAAAACTTGAATCATATATTACTTTATCTCCTAAATGCGGAATTCCGTAAATAGACAAAGGACAAAGCAAATTATTTTCAAGAAGATATATTCCGCCAATATCAACACCGGTTGAAAAAATAATCTTCTCAATTGTAACGTCGCCAATTTCATTTAAAGTCGGTTTTTTATTTATCAAAGAAATGAATTCCGTATATTCTTTCTCAGAATCATCTCTTTTCTTTATTTCCTCAAGCATGTCGTTGAAAGCGTTTCCCAAAGTTCCAATTTCATCTTGGGATATTATTTTAACTCTTTCATCAAGCTTTCCTTTTGCAATTAATTTTAAACTGTTAGAAATGTAATCCAATTGTTTTCTAAATTTTGTAGTGAATAAAAATAGAAACACAATTGTTAAGAAAATTCCAGATAAAACAATAATAAATGTAACCATGTTCATTGTTTTACTAAATGCGGTAACTTCATTTGAAATTGAAAAAACTATAAAGTCGAGCTTATTTCCAAAATGATTGAAAGCCGCCGGTGAGTAGTGCGTTATAAAAATATCCCCATCATTTACATCGACTTCAAATAATTCAAAGTTACCTTTATTGCTTAGTTCTCTTGCGGCTTTGCTTAAATAAGGAAGATAGACTTCATGTTTTTGATTTTCAGATAACAATGAAATTACGCCATTGTCGACAAATGCAACTTCCGACCTAATTTTTTCCGAAAGTTTGGACAATAAAGCATGATTAATAATTTTTCCGTAATAAATATATTTGTTATTTATTTTTTTTTGGCGGATAATTAAATTTCTATTTAGTTCATTAAATTGTTCTAATGAATGAACATCTGTATAAATTCTTACATTTGGTCTTACGTAAATATCAGCGGAGGATAATTCTTTTTTTTGATTAAGGTAAAAGAAAAAATCAATGTCAGAATTTGTAAGGGTCGAATTTTCCCTATTATAATTTTCTTGAAAATCACCGTCTATGTCATCTACAACTTGCTGGAATGTAAAAATAAAATCGTTGGCTGAATTTATTAAATTTTTCGACTGTTGTTTAAGTAAAAATTCTTTAGTTAGTGTATGATATATAAATGCCGAAGTAACGGATACTGATGCTATAATTGTAAATGTAAGTAACAGCAGTTTTGCATTTATTTTCATTTTTATGAAGGGTTTCGTTAATACAATGAATATTAACAAAATTACCCAACATTGAATTTCAATATTGGGTAATTAATTTTTATATAAATTTTATTTATTAGTCATTAAGTTTTGCTTTATCATCAACGTCTCTAAATGGCTTAACCTTAAATTTTTTCAAATTTTCGTGATCTTCCAATATTTCCCTTTCCATTATGTTCATCTTTTTCTGTGCTACTCTTTCTTTAAGTGTTGGAACCAGTTCAACCTGAAGTACAATAATTACTTCTTTTTTATTGACAGTAATCTTATCATATCCTGCCAAATATCTTATTCCAAAAACCCACCAAGGCAAATCTTTTAGAAATGGAATTCCTTGTCTTACATTAACTTCTTCATTTACAAAAAGACCGCCAATTGCTTTTTCTTCACCACTTAGCATAAGTAAATCTGTAGTAACTACTGTCTTCTTTATTTCGGTTGTAATTTCACCTGGAATAGCAGAACTTCTCTCTGCATTAACTTTAAGCAGTATATAATCTTGCTGATCTTCACTGTAAATATAAGGTGTAACTTCAATTATCGTTCCGGTAGAGAAAAAAGCGTCGATAACATTTCCGGCAAAATCTCTTTGTTTAATCGAAATATCGGAACCTATTTGAATTCTGCCTTTCATTTTATCACGAACAGTAACTTTTGGTCTTGCAATTACTTCGCCTAAATTTTCCGATTCAAAAAACTGTAGTACACCTTCTACAGAACCAGTCCAATCGCCGGAAGTAAATTCATGAGCTGTATTCAACAGATATTCTGGTGGAGTTTCAGTAGAACTAGATCCAGAGCTGTTTGTTTGTTCTTTAGTCTCAGAAAATGTTCTTAGTTTGGTTCCAATGCTAATTCCATTGCTTGAAAACAGCCATTCCCAATTTATTCCTCTTTCCTGAATTTCGTTAACGTCAGCTTCAAAAAATATTGCTGAAATTTTAACTTCTCTAGAATCTACCGATGCAAATGTTTCATCGGTTAAATTTTTTGCGTCAACGGTTTTTTTATGTACTATAATTACATTTTCCTTTTCTTCAAAAACAAGATTGTTGTATTGAATAATAATTACCAAAGCTTTCATATAAGGAAGTTTATTTATTTCAACTCCAATAGGCGTTACAACTTCGGCAGTACTTATTATTCTTTTTCCTGTTTTCTTTTCGCTTATTTGACTTAATATTTCCAAAGCTTTATCAAAAGGAGTATATTCAGAAATAGAAACAAGTTCATCCGGATTAACAAATTCATTTAATGATTTTTCTAATTCTCTTTGACCAAGAATTGGAATGGAAATTAAAAATGTAATAACAAATAATATTATCTTTTTCATTTTATTTTCTCTTATTTTTTTTATCTTTTTCAGGTTCTGCTTGCTGTAGAGTTAATGTTATATTTTCAATAACTCCGCCTTTGTTAAGAATAAATTTAACTTCATTGGTTTTATAATCTATCTTTGTTAAGTATCCCAAATACACTTTATCTCCTTCCCAAAGTAAATGGGATGTACCTGAAGCATCTGCTAAATATGCGCCATCCGGAATTAAAGCTAATAGTTGTGCAGTTTGAACATCAAGCAAACCTTCTGAGTTAGGTGGAATTTCTTCTCTTATTAAAGGATAAAATATGTTGTAAAGCGGATTAGGTTCCAATTTATTTTCGGCATAATTAGCAGAAGCAAACATATCATTATCAGAATAGTAAACTAATATGTCCAAAGAATAAGTAACCAAATAATGTGGAATTCCTTCTTCATCAACTTCAACAAAATTTGTTAAATTTCCTTTTGTAATTTTTTTAAGCTCTTTACTCTGTTCAATAGAATAGATCAATTTGAATAAATCATTAAACTCGGCTGTTCCTTTTATGGAATAATTATGAGTCGAGAAACTACCTTGAGGGCCCGAAGTAACATACTCAACATTAACATGAGAATTTTCAGAAAAATTAGCGCTTACATCATTAACAAATTGAAAAAAACTGGATTGCGTTATCTTTGTCGGTATAACATATTTACGCAAAGATAAAATTGAATCCATTTCCTGAATTTTTAATTTCAAGTCTGCAAGCTGTATTTCCAATTCTTCGGTATTCTGTGCGTTAACTTTCAAATCTTTCAACTGCTTTTCATTATCCTCAATATCATTAGCCTGAAAGTAATATGTATAAGCACTTCCTGTAATTGCTATAATTGCAAAAATAGCAACAAGTAAAAGTGTACTAAATGTTTTACGGTTCATTTTTTTCTGCTCCGTTTTCTTTTACATGAAATTTTAAGTTATACGAATATGATTTGGCTTCTCTCAACGGCTCAAAAGTTACTGTATTTAATAATGACGAATTATTCTGATCTGCAAATTCAGTTAGAACACTTCTGTTAAGTGTAAAACCTTTTAAGCTGACATTTTTATCAACACCTGTTTCTAAATTTGAAATCCAGAAGTTCCTTCTTCTTTCCATAAAGTCAGAAATATTTGTGAGCATATTTCCCCAAATTTCCGTACCAGCTGTGGCTGAATCAAGTATTGCTTGCGTTTCGTCAAACTTACTTATCTTTGAAGAATATCCATCCATTTCTTTAATAATTATTTCATTCTGAGATTTAAGAAGTTTCAATCTTTCTATTTCCATTTTTTGCTCTGCTAACTTCTTATTGTTTTCAAGA
Organism: Ignavibacteriota bacterium; assembly: GCA_016713565.1. Lineage (NCBI taxonomy): Bacteria > Pseudomonadati > Ignavibacteriota > Ignavibacteriota bacterium. The sequence goes on along the minus strand of JADJOX010000001.1, from coordinate 360,343 downwards.
ATTTGAAATGTGAAAAAGAAAGCCGCAGCAAACAATAATGGAAATACTAACAATGCATGCCAGCCGAATTGAATTGCTTTTTGATTTTCAATGATATATTTAGGAAGAAAGCTTATGCTTTCATGTTTACTTCCTTTAGATTCAAAAAATTCTATACCGGCGGCTAATGGAAATGCAAATGCCGCTATATTTTCCATCTGCTCTTCATTCAATGAAGTTGTATCGAGACTATCAAAATTAAGTTCAGTTACATTAGCTTCTGGAAATGTTCCGTAGAAAGAAAGTACTAAATTCTCTGATTTATCTTCACCGCATAGTATTACATTATCTAGTCTCGGTATTCCTCCATTTTCCATTTCTAGCAGAATTTTAGAGAAATAAACATCGTAGGTATGTATGTTTTGTGTCCCAATATCTAATGAAGAACCAATGTGGTGCAGCTTAGAACCTTTTAAGAAAATTAACTTACTTGATTCATGTCCTGTATTTATAATTAATGTAAAATCTTCTTCAAAAAATTTATTTGTTTTAATTACATAATTTGCGAGCGCTGTTTCAGAGCTTTTAATTCCGATAATTTTATAAAATCTTTTACCATTATGCGCAGCCCAAGCATTTATAAAGTTAACGCTTGGATTATCTTCACGCAAAAATACGCTGTGCAGTGTTTTATCATCAATTTTAATATAATCTATTGAGTCGGCAGCAACATTAATATTCTTCTGCTTAGCTATATCACCAATAATCGCGCTAATTGTCTTTTGTTTGTTGTTAGAAATATGTCCAGTAAAAGTGTGATGATTTATAACCGGATCAGTAACAACAGAAATAAATTCTGAATTCTTTAGTTCATCCGAATTAAAATAGTTGGCAACATAGCTTACGTCATTTCTATCAACAGACGCAAGTTTGCTTCCGCTATCGCCAATATTATCAATAGATATATCTGAATCAATATTTTTAATTAATTGAATATCAGAATTCCCGCCCATCGGATCTTTAAAATCATGTCCGCCGGACATAATCATTGAAAAAGTTTTCTGAACTTTTATCTTTTCTTTCTCTTTTGAAAGAACAACGATTTTGGTATCATTGCCTTCCGATGAGACTAATACAATTGGTTTCATAATTTATACCGCTTTAAATAATTGTTGCATTCTTGTTTTGTTATTAGCAAATGCTATCATATTTTCTTTTGAAATTTTTCTTTGCTGATATAATCGCATTAAATCCTGTTCCATTGTAATCATTCCAAGGTTCCCGCCTTGATTCATCATCATATAAATTTCACTTGTATTATTATTTTTGATAGCCGCTTTTACACTTGGAGTAACTACCAATATTTCTTTTGCCAATACTAATTTTCCATCCAAACCTGGAATTAATTTTTGTGAAACTACCGAAACCAAAACATCGGCCAAACGCATTCTAACCCTTTCTTGTTCAACCGGATTAACTTCTGCAATAATTCTATCTATTGATTCAATTGCCGAAGAAGTGTGCAATGTAGAAAATACTTTATGACCTGTATCCGCAACTTCTAGCGCAGCTAAAATTGTATCGGGATCTCTCATTTCACCAATTATTATAATATCGGGATCTTGTCTTAATGCTTGAGAAACACCATCTTTAAATGATAGAACATCTCTCCCAATTTCCCTATGTTTTATTATGCATTGGTTTGATGCATGAACAAATTCGATTGGTGAAGCTATTGTTATTATTTGACAAGGAACCGTTTGATTGTGAAGATCAATTATTGCATCAAGAGTAGTTGATTTTCCCGAACCTGTTATACCGGTTATTAAAGAAAGTCCGAATTTAATGTAATTATGACTCATTGCCTGCAATGCATATGGATGAAAATCATAACTTTGAATTGTTCTTAATTTACTTGAAATGGCACGCATGTTCAAAGTCAAACAATCCAAATCATAATAAGCATCGGCTCTGAATCTAACATTTACATTTTCTTTTATGTATCTAAAGGAATAACTGAAATCCAAATTTCTGTTTACCATTAAATGACGGTGTTGATTTTTATTTAAAAAAGCTGCAATCAATAAAGTTGCTTCTTCAATTTTAAGATTTGGCAAATCTTTAATTCTCTGCTTAATCCCTTGAATTCTGAACCAGATATAATTTCCAGATCCGGGTCCGCCTATTTCAATATCCGAGGCTCCTCTATCAACCATTACTGTTAAAATGTGATTGATCAATTTTATAAGAAGATCTTTTTCTTTAATGCTTAATTCTTGAGATTTTTCTATTATATAATTTGTCCTATCCATACCGATATATGCTTCAGGAATAGACTTCGCAAATTTTGATAATATTTCAAGTGCATGATTTATCATTTTTTTTTATTCTTCCATTGTTGCGGCAATTACTTCAGGAATAGATGTTAATCCTATTTTGGCTTTTTCAAAACCGTTATCTCTTAAGTTTAATGTACCATCCTTTTTTGCTTGCACCCTTATAGCTTCTTCATCAACATCGTTTCCGGATCTAACAATTATCTCCCTAATTTCTTTAGAAAAATAAAGAGCTTCGTGTATTGCCAATCTCCCTTTATAACCTGTCTTATTGCATTTTTCACATCCAACAGCTTCATAAATTTCATAATTTTTCCATTCTTCAGCATTCAATCCATGTGCTTCCATTTCAGCGGCATCAAATTCTGTAACTTTTCGTTTACAATTTTCACACAATCTTCTAATCAATCTTTGAGCAACAATTATATTTATTGCATAAGCAATTAAAAATGGTTCAACTCCCATTTTAAATAATCTCGCAACCGCACTTGGCGCATCGTTGGTATGTAATGTTGAAAAAGTTAAGTGACCCGTATTTGCTAATTTAATAGCGGTTTCGGCCGTTTCCTTGTCTCTCATTTCACCAACAAGAACTATATCTGGGTCATGTCTTAAAATTGATCTTATAGCCTGTTCAAAATTCATTTTATGACCAATCTTCAATTGGCGTGCACCATCAATTACATATTCCACAGGATCTTCAACAGTAAGAACATTTACGGAGGGATCAATAACTTGGTATAATGCTGCAATTAGTGTTGTACTCTTACCGCTTCCCGTTGGTCCGGTCAAAATAACCATACCCTGCGGTTGATTAATTGCTTTTTCGAATGCTTTTTTGGCATAACCAACTAAGCCAAGTTTGCTTAAATCTTTTATAACATTTCTATCATCTAGTATTCTTATTACTATACTTTCAAATTTACTTTTAAGTTCTGTACCTACCATAGGTAAAACTGAAACTCTGTAACGAATAACAACATTATCAATTTGTCTTTGAATGAATCCGTCTTGTGCTTTTTCACGTTCAAATCTGTCAAGACCTTTTGATCTATCTTTTACAACCGCCATAACAGCTTCCGGCAATGTGTTATCTTGTGTATACCATAACTGCAGTTTTCCGTCTTGACGAAAATGGATCTCTGTTTTCCTTGCACTTTTAGGTACTATATGAATATCACTTACACCTCTTCTAACTCCTTCTACTAAAGCGGCTTCAACTAAATTTACTAACGCGCTTTTATTTATTTCTGAATCTAACTGTTCCTCAGATACGTTGTTTTCATCAATTTCAACCTGCATTATTTCATCAGAAGATTCAACCATCTGCATGAACTCATTTTCTTTCGGAACTAATAGATCGACCAATTTTTCGTAGTCTTTCTTTTTTATAAAATTAAGTTCATATTTTTTAGCTTTAAGGTTATACGCAATTTTAGTAAGTGACCTATCTGTAGGATCAATTGCCGCAAGAATAAGTTTATCTCTTATTCTATCGTCAAATTTAAAAGGAAGTACTTTATGCGATAAAAGCTGCTGTTTAACATCCTCGCCGGCTTCTTCCAAAATTTTCTGCATTTCGATAATTATTGCTTCAGTATATTCTAAAGGATTGAATATAATCTCTTTGAAAGCATAAAGAATTGCTATTTCTCTAAAGACAACGTCATGGTCGAAGCCAAATTCCTGAACTAATATTTGACCCAAGTTACGTTTGGCATTTCCAAATTCTTTATCTTTAATTTGAAGAGCTTTCTCGAGAATATCCAAATCGATTATCCCTTTTTTTAGTAGGAGGTAACCAATCTTATCTGTCATTTCTAATTTTTCTTCAACCATTTCAGCTCTTCAACTTTTTTTACATTGTTGGTGGTTTTGGACTTATTGTTGCTGTTTCAGCAGAAACTAAAGTTAATCCTATCATAACAACCATAATTATCATTGCAATAAAAACTTGAATCATTTCAATAACATTTTTAAGTCTAAATACAGTTTCACTCTCATAATAATTTGCCAATTGTTTTGCTGTATTTTTTATTGTTCCGGTTTCTTCTCCGGAATGAAATCTTGAAATTGCTGTAGGTGTAAAAATGCCGCTCGCTTCAAATGCGTCCGTAAGACCAATACCTTTGCTTACCATCAGTGGAATCGAGACATTTTTAATTTGACTTTCAAAGTATCTGTTGCCGGTTGCTTCTGCGGCAATCCTAATAGGTTCAATACTGTCTGCCGAACCGGTATAAAGAGTGTAAAATACTCGGCAAAAAACTTCTATATTTGTTTTGTGAATCAGGGATCCCATAATCGGAATCTTCAGCATATATCTATCGAGAAAAAATTTACCTTTCTCGGTTTTAGAAAATCGCCATAATATTATTGGCGGAGCAAATATTACCAATGTTAATAAAATAGGGTTTGAAAGTATAAAATCACTAAAATCTAATGTAGCAGCTGTCATTGGAGGAAGTGGGATATCAAACTTTAAAAATAGTTTTGCGGTTTCCGGGAAAATATATCCTACATAAAAAAGTACAGCTATAAAAAGAACAAATAATGTAATTACAGGAGTGATCAATGCGCTTCTTAAATTCTTTTTAAATTCCTGTTGTCTTTCCAAAAATTTCGCTGTTGCTCGGTAAATTTCCGTCATGTTACCGCTTTTTGATGCCAGTCCAAGCATGTAAGCAGTAAACTTTCCGAACACGCCTTCATATTTCAAATAGACTGCTTCACTATCTGCACCTTTTTTAAGTTCATTATTAATTTGCTTTAACGTTTCTCTTAAAGTTTTGTTTTCAAGATCGTTTTGAAGCAAAGTCATAATTTCACTATAAGGTAATTTTTGATCTAACAATTCTGCGCTTATTTTTACGAATGAAACAATTTCTTGTGCAGGCGGTTTTAAATTAAATTCCAATAATTTTTTATTTACTGAAATTACATTATAACCCAATTTTGATAAAGCCTGAACAACTTCCTGTTTATTGAATGCTTTTTGTTCGCCGGTAAAAGGTTTTTCACTTCCCTTTCTTACTTTAAATATAAATGTGGATTTTCTTTCAATTGATTTGGTTTTCAGACCGTGCTTTTCAACCAATTCTTGAATTTTCTTTTTACCTGCGGCAAAAGTAGGAGCACTAATTGTTCCGGAAATTGCTTGTCCATTTGCTTTAAGTGCGTTAAAACGTAATTCTATCATAATTTCTTCTTCTCTTTTTTTTAATAAAGAAGGCTAATAAAACTACCTTACTTCGCTCTATTAGCCTTTCAAAAATTAAGAACGTTTACTTGATAATCGGATTAAATCATTTTTTTTTTAGAAATTATCAAAATATGTTGTGTCAATTTCGTTCTTTAGTACTTCCATTGTTACTGTAAATGGAGCACTACCATCGGCGCCAGTTTCAGTTGAAGTTGCAGTAAGTGTTAAACCAGTTGCAGTTTGAGCATCGATTGTCACATCTGCAGACATGTTAGCTGTTCTTAATAAAGAACTAGGAACGTCCCATCCAATGAATGAGTTTCCGCCTCCGCCCATTGCTGTTGGTTTTCTATAATATTGTTGAGCCATAGCAGCTAAAGTTGTAAGATCTGCGATGACCGCATCTCTGTTAGCATTTTTACTGCTTGCTGTAAATACGTTGATACCAACTACTACTGCGATACCAACAATGATAACACCTAAAACGATTAATAATAACTGTTGTTGACCCATTATTTTAGCTCCTTTTGTTTGTTAATGGTATTTGTTAAAGATTTAATGTTGGATTAACAAAAGAAATAACTGTGCCAAGTTTAAAAACTTGTAAAATTGTTAGAAAAGGTGATTTATATCACATGGGTATGTATAAAAATGATCCACAATTGGCTAATATTCTCAAATATTTCAAAATGGTACAGTAAGAAGGTAATATGGGGGTAATTTTTACCTGTAGTTTTTACAGATAACTAATTAATAATTTCTGTCATTATCGAATCCGGAGTGACAGTCATTTCAACTTTTACAGAATCATTTTCAGTTACCAGTTCATTTCCCGTACCGGTAATTTTTACTTGATTTGCTTGTATGTCAGTGTTTACAAAAAATCCGGCTTCCGTTTCATTAAACTCTTTTGGTAATTTCCAGCCAAAAAAGGATTTGCCGCCGCCGCCATAAGCTTTAGGTTTTCTATAATATAATTGTGCTTCGCTTGCTAAAATTGTGCATTCATTGATAATTTCGTTTCTTTTTTGTTCAATGGAATTTGCCGAAAACATTCCAATGCCTACAAAAATTGCTACGCCTACTACAATAACACCCAACATGATTAAAAGTAATTGCTGCTGACCCACATTTCCCCCAAAAATTAAATAGAAATAACTTTCATATTATTCTCATCAATATTCTTGCCAAATATTATCGAAAAATTGACAGCTTAATTTCATTTGAAATTAACTTTATTACAAGCAATAATTATTTTTTGATTGAGATCAAAAAAATCAAAATTATCTGTTTAATTTTGAGTTTGGTTAAGTTATTTCCTTAACCTAATATGTAATTCTCTTAATTGTTCATCATTCACCATTGAAGGTGCTTCGTCCATTAAAGATAATCCGCTCGTTGTTTTAGGAAATGCAATTAAATCTCTAATAGAATTTTCATTGGTAAACAGCATAACCATTCTATCCAAGCCAAATGCTATTCCTCCGTGAGGCGGTGCTCCGTATTGAAAAGCGTTCATTAAAAATCCGAATTTTTCCTTTGCTTCTTCGTCCGAAATACCTAAAGCTTTGAACATTTTTGCCTGTAGTTCGGAATTAAATATTCTTATACTGCCGCCTGCAATTTCATTTCCGTTCATTACTAAATCATACGCTCTCGCGTGAACTTTAAGAGGTTCGCTTTCAATATATTCAATATCACTATTTTGAGGAGATGTAAATGGATGATGCATAGCATAAAGTCGCTGTGTTTCTTCATCCCACTCAAAAAGGGGAAATTTAGTAACCCAAATCAGTTCATCCCCTTTTAAATTTTGTGAAAGGTTCAATCTCTTTGCCATTTCCAATCTTAAATTTCCCATAATCGGAAGCGCTTTATGTTTAGTTCCGGAAAGAATAAGAACCAGGTCGCCTACTTTGGCGTTTAAACTACTAATAATATTATTTTTTTCCTCGTCGGTTAAAAATTTGGAAATGGGAGCTTCTAAACCGTCTTCTTTTACTCTCATCCAAATCAATCCGCCGGCGCCCAATTTTTTCACATATTCGGTTAAAACATCTAATTGATTTCGTGTATAATTTCCGCATTCCTTTGCTAATAAAGATGTAATGATTCCGCCATTATCAAGAGTGTCTTTAAATACTTTAAACTCTGTTTTTGAAAAAACATTATTTAAAGTCACCATTTCCATGCCGTATCTAGTATCAGGTTTATCGCTACCAAACTTTTCCATTGCTTCTTGATATGTTAATCTTTTTAATGGAAGAGTCAAATCTTCATCTTTAATTTCCTTGTATAATTTTTTCATCAAACCTTCAACCATTTGATAAATTATTTCTTCATTGATAAAGGACATTTCAACGTCTATTTGAGTAAATTCGGGCTGTCGATCCGCACGCAAATCTTCATCTCTGAAACACTTTACAATTTGAAAATATCTGTCATAACCCGAAACCATAAGCAATTGCTTATATGTTTGAGGTGATTGCGGCAATGCATAAAAGCTACCTTTATGAAGTCTGCTCGGCACCAAAAAATCTCTCGCGCCTTCCGGAGTACTTTTCATTAATACCGGAGTTTCGACTTCGATAAAATTATTCTCATCAAAATACTTTCTCGCTATTTGATAGAACTTGTGCCTAATCAACATATTATTCTGCATTCTAGATCTTCTAAGATCAAGGTATCTATATTTTAGTCTTATCTCTTCAGAAACATCAATATTGTCTTTAATTGGGAAAGGAGGAGTTTTTGCTTCATTAAGAATTATTAATTTGTTAATCATTACGTCAACATTTCCCGTTGCAAGATTTGAGTTTTCGGTTCCGTCAGGTCTTTTTCTAACAGTTCCTTCTACAGAAATTACATATTCGCTTCTCAGTACTTTGCCAAGTTCATGTGTATCTTTGTTGAATGAAGGTTCGAAGACTATTTGAGTTATTCCGTATCTATCTCTTAAATCTATAAATATAACACCGCCTAAATCGCGACGATTATCAACCCATCCATTTAAAACAACAGAATCTCCAATATTACTTTCTCTTAAATCATTGCAAGTGTGCGTTCGAATTTTAAAATCCATTTATATTCCCAGTTTTAATCAAAATTAAGATTGCTAAAATAAGTAAATGGAGATGCTTATTCAATGTTGATATGTTTTAAAAATACAAAAGTCCGGTCAAAGCCGGACTTTTTATACTCATTTATGAATAAAATTAGTTATCTGGTCATTCCATAAGCAGAAGTGCTTGCTCTGCCGTTTGGACCGCTTACACTTACCGTTACTGTAATCGAAGCTGGTTTAAGTTCATCGGGTTTAGTATCCTGAACAACGAAGTAAAATTCTGTTGCTCCTTCTTGAGTATCGGGCATAGTAATATTAATATCGCCTGCTGCACCAGCATCACCTTCGGTTGCCACACCTACAGCATAATTATTACCTGATGCCAAAGGATGACCCAAATCATCAGTAACTGTATATCTAAATGATTGAATTCCGCCGTTTTCAATATTAATTGTTTGAACTTCAGATACGTTTCCTAGTGTATCAATATCTATTGGGTAAAGATGAACAATCGGAATACCGCTAAATAATATTCTAGTTCTTGAAGTAATTTCCTCTTCATTTTCATTAACAGTCGATGCATATACAAAGAAGAATCCAGGTCCATAAGTCGGATCATTCGGCTTCGGATAACCGGAAAGTAATGATGCGGTTGCAACCCCCATATCGTTTGTTTGTGCTGATCCTTGAATTACTCCTGCATCTGAACTGAAATAAACTGAAGTTCCCGGTCTAACCGGATTAGAATATTTATCACCAATTAAAACTGTAACTTTTGCTTCATCGTTAATTCTATAATAATAAGGATAATTTAATTTCTCGGGACCGATGCTAAAATGATTCATATCCGGAAAACCCCCGTGAATTGTAACGCTGATAGGTTTGGATGCAATTGGTTTTCCATCAACAACTGCTTCCGCAATAATTTGAGCAACGCCAGCTTTTGTTCCGGTTTTCAATGATACGGCGGCTTTTCCCAATGCATTTGTTACAACTGAAGAAGGATATAAATATTCTCCTCCATTTGGAGCAGAGCCAAATCTAAAACTTACTTCAATTGAATTGGTTTCACCAATAATAATTCCACTTGAATCTGAAACTTCAAAAACAATATCAATGTTTTCCGGAGCACCGCTTGCGGTAACGCCAACAAATTCTGCAGATTGAGAATATAAATATATTGATGCGGCTTTGCCTGAATATCCGGCAACATTTGAGCTTTCATCCCGCTGAAGTTGAAAAATTGGAACTTCCATTTCAGTATTTACAATTCCCAAAATTGAGGTTGTATCTTGAAAATATCCGGCTTTGAATGCAATAACAGTTAATTCTGCATCCGATGCAAGTTCAAAACTTGCCGAAAATTTTCCGTCTGTTCCGGTTGTGGCCCCTTTAACCGTTGTTCCGTCGGTAATTTTTATTATTGCACCATTTAAAGGATTTCCTGTTTCTGCTGCAACAACCTGCCCATTTAATACAACAGCATCGGTTGTATCGTTATTATCGTTGTTTTCGGTTGTCTTAGTTTCACAACCAGAAACAAATGCAATGAGAATTAGGGTAAGTAAAAACAAAATATAGTTCTTTTTCATAATTCTATCTTTTATTTAATTGTTTTTAAATAGTATATTTTATAATCGATCTATGTGTTCAATAGTTAAGCTGATTTTTAATCAATCACCTAATTTGTACTTATGTTTTGCTGAAATTCGTCCAAAAAAAGATGATTTTGTTGACATTTTTTCTCAAAATATTCACAAAGTTGATTCAAATTATAACATTTAATATCGAAAAAATTCTAAATGTGATATAACTCACACAAATAAATAGGAAACAAATTATGTCCGCAAGTAGTATTATTGTTAATTTTGTTAAAAACCTTTTAAGAATTTAAACATAGAAAATGCCTAGAAAACTGCTTTTTTTATATATTATCTTTTTTTCAGAATTCATTGCTCAATCATCACCATATTTTGAAATTGCACGTGTAAAATATCCCGGCGGAGGCGATTGGTATAATGATCCTTCTGCCGAAGTTAATCTTTTAAAGTATGTTGAAGACAAAACAAATATTAAAACAAATCAAGTTTATAAATTTGTAGATATTGAAAGTTCGGATATATTTTCGTACCCGTTTTTATTTTTAACCGGTCACGGTAATATTATTTTTTCAGATAAAGCAGCAAAAAATTTGAATGATTATTTAACCGCGGGCGGATTTCTTTATGTAGATGATGATTATGGATTGGATAAAAGTTTCAGGAGGGAAATAAAAAAAGTTTTTCCGAATAATGAATTGATTGAGCTTCCCTTTGATCATGAAATATATAGTTCATTTTATAAATTTGAACATGGACCTCCCAAAACTCACGAACATGATAACAAAGCGCCAAAAGGTTTTGGTTTGTTTTTGGGAAAGAGAATAGTTATTTATTATACAGTAGAAAGTAATCCGAGTGATGGCTGGGCAAATCCGGATGTGCATAACGATCCTAATGAAAAAAGAGAAGAAGCTTTAAAATTTGGGACAAACATTATTATTTACGCATTAACACATTAAGAATGAATTTAAAAGAATCCAATATAAATTTGCTTACTTCGAAAATTTCTCATTATGTTAAATTAATTTTTATACGGGAAATTTCAATTGGCACTTTAAAATATTTTGGCATTTCACTTCTGCTTTTATTTGTATTTGCGCTTTTGGAATCACATTTTTATTTCAATCCAAGCATTAAAATAATTTTTATAATTATTTTAATGCTTTTCATGATAATAACTTTATTTCCTTTTCTGAAATTACTGATTCAATATTTCAAAAAGCCTAATCAAGAATTAATTGAATCCGCGTCAAAAGAGATAGGTCAGCATTTCCCGCAGGTAAAAGATAAGCTGCTTAACTCAATTCAACTTTTAAAATCTGATGATTCACATTCTTCAGATCAATTGAGAAATGCCGCATTTCTTGATGTATTTAATTCCGTAAAAAATCTGCCGTTTGCAAAAGTTGTAGATTATTCTAAATTAAAATTTTATTCAAAATTTTTTCTAATCTCAGTTTTTACAACATTAATTTTTTTAATTCTAAATAATGATTTCAGAGAAGCTACAGAAAGAATTTTTCACTTCAATAAATCTTATTTAAAACCAAATGAATTTTCCCTTAATATTTTTCCCGGGAATATCTCAGTTAATAAAAATGATAATGTATTAATAAAAATTACTGCAAATGGAAACGCGCCTAAAATAGTTGAGCTGTTTACTAAAAATCAACTTCAAAGTGAATTTGTATCTCAATCTCTTTATTTAGATTCAAACAAAAATTATTCTGTAAACATTAGAAACATAAAAAATTCATTTTCGTATTTTGCGGGTAATAAAAATTACAAGTCAGATATTTTTAATATTGATGTCACTTCAATTCCGCTGATAACAAATTTGGATTTGGAAATTTTTCCTCCATCATATTCCAAACTCCCAAAAACTGTTCAAATTGATAATGGAAATTTATCCGTTTTAAAAGGTTCAAAAATTAATTTTAACTTAAAAGTCTCAAAAGACATTTTAGATGCAAATCTAGTTATGAATGATAGTCTTAAAAAGAAATTAACAATTTCGAAAAAAATGTTGCCGGCTCCTTTACAATATTAAATGAAATGAATTACCACTTTGAAGTGGAAGATTCAAGCAATAATAAAAATGAAAATCCAATTCGATATTCTGTAAATATTATTCAAGATGAATTTCCGCAAATTGAAATTACCGATCCGGATCAAAGTTCAATACTTCCGCAAAGTAATTTGGTCAGCATAAATTATAACATCAAAGATGATTTCGGATTTTCCAAAATGCACATTGAATTACAATATTTCAGAATCGGAACAAGAATTAATTGATAAATCTTTTAATCAAATCAATTTGACATTCAGCAAATCGGAACTTGAACAGACACTTTTTTACAATTGGGACTTATCAAAAGTTCAGTTGCGTGAAAATAATATAATAACCTTTTATATTGATATTTTTGACAATGATAACATAAGCGGACCTAAACAATCCAGAAGTAATTTTTTTAAAATTAGAATCCCTTCTTTAAGCGAGCTTTTTGCCGAAGCAGAAAATACGCAGAATAACGCGATGGAAGATTTAACAAAAACATTAAAAGAAGCCGAGGAGCTAAAAAAAGAACTTAATGAAATAGGAAATGAATTAAAGCAAAATGAAACAAAAATAAATTGGAATGAAAAAGAAAGAATAGAACAAGCGGTAAAAAAGTTTGAAGAAGTTTCTAAAAAAATTGAAGATGTTCAAGAGAATTTGGCAGATATGCAGAATAAACTTTTACAGAATAATATGCTTTCAGATGAAACAATGAAAAAATATGAGGAACTGCAGAATTTATTTGATGAATTGAACAGTGATGAATTAAAAAAAGCATTCCAAAATTTGAATGAATCTTTAAAAGATTTAATGAGAGAAAAAGTTCAGAACGCAATGGAAAATCTTTCAGCCAATGAAAAGATGTTTCAGAAAAGCATTGAAAGAACAATGAACTTATTAAAGCAAATTCAAATTGAACAAAAAATTGATGAACTTATAAAAAGAACAGAAAACATTACTGAAAATTTGGAAGAACTTAAAAAAGAAACCGGAAATCAAAATTCTAAGAATGAAAATAATAAGTCTGAAACACTTGAGAAGGATCAGAAAAATATTGATAAAGATATTTCAGATTTAAAAGACGAAATGCAATCTCTTACTCAAAAAATGAATGAAGTTGAAGATACACCGCGTAAACAGATGGAAGAAACAAATAAAGAATTTAATGAACAGAAGAATGAAGAGTTATCTCAAAAATCATTAGATGAATTGCAAAAACAAAATTTTGAAAATGCTATGCAATTCCAGCAGCAGCTTTCGCAGAATATGTCTTCAATGAAAAATAATTTTCAGAATATGCAGCAGCAAATACAGCAAAAAAATCAATCGATGGTTTTGCAAAATATGTTAAAAGCAATTGATAATTTGATTGATTTATCAAAAGATCAAGAAGAATTAAAAAATAAAGTTGAAAATTCATATTCACAGCAGAATCAATATTCAGACTTTTTGCATAATCAAATGGAACTTCAGCAAAATCTTGATAATGTATTAAAGCAGATGGATGCGCTTTCACAAAAAACTTTTGCCGTTAGTCCGGAAATGGGAAAGGCTTTAGGAGACGCGAAAAAAAATATGATGGAATCTTTATCCGGTCTTCAAAATAAAAATGGAATGGGTTCAACGCAATATCAGAATGAAGCCATGAAAAGTTTAAATGAAGCCGCGTCAATAATGCAAAATTCTCTTCAAAGTATGATGCAGGGCCGCGGTCAAGGCGGCGGAATGATGTCTTTAATGCAGCAGCTTCAACAACTTGCTCAGCAGCAGCTTGGACTTAACGGACAAACCAAAATGATGCAGGGCGGTCAATTATCAATGCAGCAAAGAGCACAACTGCAAAGATTGGCACAGCAGCAAGGCGCAGTTCAAAAATCACTGCAAGATTTAAACAAAGAGGCAAAGGAATCAAGTGAATCAAAAAAACTTGCGTCAAATTTGGAATCAGTCTTAAATGATATGAAGGAAGTTATTTCCGGAATGAACACTCAAAAAATTGATGATGAACTTATAAAGAAACAAGATAAAATCCTTTCAAAACTTTTAGATGCTCAAAAATCAATTAATGAAAGAGATTACGAGGAGAAACGCGAATCGAAAGAAGGTAAAGTTTTTAATTTAACCTCGCCAGAAAAAATAATACTTTCGAATCAGCAGGCAAAAGACATTTTACGCGAAGAACTGTTGAAATCAGTTAAAGAAGGCTATTCAAAAGATTATCAAGATTTGATTCGCAGATATTTTGAATCGCTTAATAACAACTCTAAAAAAAATTAACTGTACAAATACCTTTTAATTTTTTTTGTCGGCGTTTTTTCAAACTGCTCGGGCTGCTCAATTATTTTATTTAATTTTGAAAATGTTGAAACTCTTTTATTAACCGTTATTAAAATTTCATTTAATAGATCATCAATTTTTTTCCTTGCTTCCAATTCCTTTACATTTTGAAGATTAAATTCTCTATCCAATTCTTCATAATTCAAATGTACTCTTGCAATCAATTTTTTTTCCGATTCAAAAACAAGCGATTCTAAAACATATGGATTTTCATTAATTACTGATTCAATTTCTTCAGGATATATATTTTTACCATTGCTCCCAATAATCACATTTTTTGATCTTCCTTTTAAAAATAAATAACCATCTTTATCAATTAAACCAAGGTCGCCGGATTTAAACCATCCATCTTTACTTAAAACATCAGCAGTTTTATCAGGATCTTTATAATATCCTTTCATAACATTTGGACCTTTAATATAAACTTCACCTTCATTTGTAATTGGATCGGGATCAACAATTTTCACTTCCATTCCATAAAGTACTGTACCAGAAGCGCCCATCCTTACATTAAAATTATCAGTACCGGTCACCAATGGAGAAGTTTCGGTTAAACCGTAACCAACCGCGTAAGGAAATTTTGCTTCAATTAAAAATTTTTCAACATCAGAAGCCAATGCCGCGCCACCGATGCAAAACATTCTTAATTCTCCCCCGAATGTATCGAGCAATTTTTTACCGGCAACTTTATTAATTTTTTTTCTAAGCATAGAAAACCGATACATATTTCTGGTAATAGATTTTTTATTTATTTCGGGTAAAATTTTCATTTTATAAATTTTTTCAATTATCAATGGAACAGAAACCATAATTGTGGGTTTTACTTTTTTTAACGCAGGCAAAAGGATTGCCGCTGTGGGCGGTTTTTCTAAATAATAAACTGAGGCACCGACCATTATAGGCGTAATTAAACCGAGAGTACATTCCATTGTGTGAGCAAGCGGAAGTTGCGAAAGCATTCTATCTTTTTCATTTATATCAACAAATTCTGTTGTAGCAACCGCATCAAAAACTATGTTTTTGTGCGTAAGCATTACGCCTTTTGAGTGACCTGTTGTACCTGAAGTATAAACAATTGCCGCCAAATCGTCTTCATTTATCTTTTCATCTTTTACACCAACAAACTTTAACGCCGCATCCAAAATTTTAGAGAATTCTCTTTTACCTTCTTTTAATTTTTCGCTGATTATATCGGTGGTTTTTTTATGAGGAATAATACTGAAATCATCAATCAAAATAAATATTGATAAATTTTCGAAATCTATTTCTTCTACTTTTTCATAAAGTTTGGCTGAAATAAATACCGCTTTACTGCCGGAATGTTTAAGAATATGATGAACATCCGCATATTGAAATTCTGTCATAATTGGAACCGCAACGGCTCCAATTGTTGTTATTGCCAAATACGCAATTGCCCAATTTGGTGTATTTTCACTTAAAATAGAAACTCTATCGCCGCTTACAATTCCTTGCTCTCTTAAAAAATCGGAAATTTTCTGAACTTTATTGCTTAATTCGTTGTAGGAAATAGCATTTCCGTCAATACTGGAAAGCGCAATATTGTTAGTAAATTTTTTCACTGATTCTTTTAAAACTTCGGCAATAGTATGCTTTTCAAGAATGACCATTTCACTCTCCCAAAGAAAATAATTACAGTAGAAAATATACTTTTAAATTATAATCAAACAAAAAAAAAGGATATTTCAGAAATAATTTGAAATACCCTTTTAACAAATTTTTATTTCAGTTATGCTTTTTCTTCCCAAATTTTACAAATCTCGATAATTGTTTTTGTGGACATTTCCATATCTTGAATTGCTACATACTCTGTTACAGCATGGAAATTATGTCCGCCGGCAAAAATATTAGGCGTAGGCAATCCCATAAAACTTAAGCGTGAACCATCCGTTCCGCCGCGAATAGGTGATTGAATCGGTTTAATTCCCAATCTTTCCAAGGCTATAATTGCGTTCTCTTCAATTTCAGGATGCTGGACTATAATATTTTTCATATTTCTGTATTGTTCAATAACTTCAAATTTGCAGTTTGATCCTGGAAAATTTTTGACTGTTTTATCAACTAACTCTTTTAAGAAATTTTCATATTCGGTTAATTTTAAATCAATAAAATCTCTTATAATAAATTTTAAAGTCGTTTTTTCTTCATTTCCATTTATTGAAGTACAGTGAACATACCCTTCTCTTTTTTCTGTGGTTTCAGGAGAAAGTCTGTCTTTGGGCAATAATTCCATAAAGTATGAAGCCATTCTAAGAGAATTGATCATTTTACCTTTTGCGTATCCGGGATGAACATTCTTTCCGATAAACTCAATTATGACAGCGTCTGCGCTGAATGTTTCGGTTTCAATCTCGCCTCTTGTTCCGCCGTCAATTGTATAAGCGTATTTTGCGCCGAATTTTTTCACGTCAAATTTTTCAGTCCCTCTACCGACTTCTTCATCGGGAGTAAAACAAATTTTAATAGTACCGTGTTTAACATCAGGATGTTGAATTAGATAATTCATCGCATCCATTATTTCTGAAATTCCGGCTTTATCATCAGCGCCTAATAATGTTGTACCGTCTGTAGTTATTATATCAAATCCAAACATATCTTTTAATTCGGGATTACTGTCAGCTTCAATTACCTTTCCGTTTAGTAAAGTTATGTCTCCGCCTTGATAGTTTTTTAAAATTTGTGGTTTAACGTCTTTTCCACTTACAGCCGGAGAAGTATCAACGTGCGAAATAAATCCAATAACTTGAACATTTTTTTCTGAGTTACTAGGTAAAGTTGCAATAACATATCCATATTCATCCATGTGCGCGTCTATTAAGCCTAACTCTTTTAGCTCACCAACTAGATATTTTGAAAGTTCAAGCTGTTTAGGGTCACTTGGGAATGTTGTGGAATCTTCATCGGATTTTGTATCGAATTTAACGTAATTTAAAAATCTATCGACACATGTAAACTTATAATTTGGATCAAACATAATTTCCTCAAAATTTTTATTAAATTAAATAGATTTATAATTTCATTATATCTAAAATGATTCTTAATTTCAATCTTAGTATGATAAATTTTATATTACAATTATAATTTTTTAAACAAATTGGTAAAATGAATACAGTAACTTTGATAAAGAAAAAACGCGACAAGGAAGAATTAAATTATTCGGAAATTAATTTTTTGATTTCTTCCTACAGCAAAAATTTAATTCCCGATTATCAATTTTCTGCGTTTTTAATGGCTGGATTTTTAAATGGATTTACGGAAAATGAAACGTCGAGTCTGACAAAGTCAATGCTATACAGCGGTAAAATAATTGACTTGTCCAACATTCACGGCAAAAAAGTTGATAAACATTCTACCGGCGGAGTTGGAGATAAAACCTCATTGATTATTGCGCCAATTGTCGCGGCAGCCGGTGTAAATGTTCCAATGATTTCCGGACGCGGTTTGGGGCATAGCGGAGGAACTTTAGATAAGTTGGAATCCATTCCTGGATTTAACACAAATTTGTCTTTGGCTCAGTATCAAAATGTACTTCAAAAATGCGGAGCAGTTTTAATTGGTCAAACTAAAGACGTTGCACCCGCAGATAAATTGATTTATTCGCTTAGAGACGTAACCGCAACAGTTGAATCAATTCCATTGATTACTGGAAGTATTATGAGTAAAAAATTAGCCGAGGGAATTGACGGTTTGGTTTTGGATGTAAAGACCGGAAGCGGCGCATTTATGAAAACTCAAAAAGATGCGGAAAAGCTTGCCAATTCACTAATTGATACTGCTAAATCTTTTAAGAAAGAAGTAATTTCATTTATTACCGATATGAATCAGCCGCTTGGGAATTATATTGGAAATTGGTTGGAAGTCTATGAATCAATAAAAATTCTTCATGGTGAAAAAATTGAAGACTTGTACGAACTTTCGCTTAATTTAGCGGGCGCAATGATTTTTCTCGGCGGTAAGGCAAAATCTATAAAAGAAGGATTTGATATTTCCGAATCTTTAATTAAAAATGGAAAAGCATTTGACAAATTTTTAGAAATCGTTAAGCTTCAAAAAGGTAATTGCAATGTTTTGAAAAAACCCGAATTATATCCGAAACCAAAATATTCAGAAATTTTATATGCTGATAAAAGCCAATATTTAAAGTCGATAGATAATTATCAAATTGGTATGGCTTCTTTAGAGTTGGGCGGAGGCAGATTGACTAAATCCGATATTATTGACCCTACCGCAGGAATAATCTTTTATCCTAAAATTGGCAGTAAAATTAACAAAGGAGATAAAATTGCGGAAATTTTCACCAATAAAAGGAATAAAATTGATGATGTTAAATCAATAATCCAAAACTCTTTGACGTTTTCAACGACAAAAGTAAAGAAAATGAAGTTAATAAAAAAAATTATTTGCTAATTCGGAGGTTAAATGTATTTCATTTTAGGACTTTTAACAGCAGTTATATTATTTGCAATTCATCTAAGTGTAAAAAGAAATAAAAGATTTCAAGAAGCGACAATTACACTTATTATAGCAATCGCAGCTGCGGTATTTGCCTTGGTGCAAATTTTTACGGTTATTCCTGCCGGAACAGTTGGAGTTATTGATTTTCTTGGAAATGTTAGTGATAATACTTTGAAACCCGGAGTGAATATCGTAAATCCAATTGCAAGAATAATTAAATACAGCTTTAAAACTCAAGAAATTAAGGAAACAATGACTGTGCCTTCAAAAGAAGGATTGAGTGTCAATTTGGAATTAAGTTTGCAATATCGTCTTGATCCCGGAAAGGCAAATGAAATTTACAAATCAATTGAAAGCGGAGATTATTTAAATGTTATTCTTGTCCCGCAATTCAGATCTGTGACACGCGGAGTAACTGCAAAATATGAAGCAAAGGCTTTGTATACGGCATCTCGAAAACAATTAGAGGACGAAATTGTAAGTGAGCTGCAGCATTTAGTCGGCGACAGAGGAATTATAATTGAAAAAGCGCCTCTACGGCAAGTTTCATTACCGCAAAGATTAACCCAATCAATTGAAGAAAAATTACAAGCTGAGCAAGAAAGTCAAAGAATGTCGTTCATACTTCAAAAAGAAGAACAGGAAGCAGAGAGAAAAAGAATTGAAGCAAAAGGTATTGCTGATTTTCAAACGATTGTTTCAAATGGAATTAATGCGAATTTATTGAAATGGAAAGGCATAGAAGCTACTGAAAAATTAGCAAATTCTCCTAATACTAAAGTTGTTGTAATAGGATCAGGAACAGATGGATTGCCTTTGATACTGGGAAATAATTAAAAAATTATTACATTGTTTTTAAAACAGCATATGTAAAAATTACATTTTATATTACTTTTTATTTAGTCATTTGATGAAACCAAAAAAAATAAAATTATCTGAACAAAAATATTTGATTATAGAATGGGAAGATAGTTCCATAATTGAATATCCTCTGAAATTTTTAAGAGATGAAACTCCCGATGCCGGCAACAAAGGTGAAACTATTTTGTGGAAGCACTATCCGCCACCTCCTGCAGGACCGGATAAACCGGGTAAATATGAAATAGCTGATATTAAAAAAGTTGGGAATTACGCAATTAGTATTGTATGGAAAGACGGTTATGATTCTGGAATTTATTCTTGGGATTTATTATTAAGATTTGGCGAATTTCTTAAAATTAAAAGTACACTTACAAATTAACGAATATAAATTTTTGAAGAATTATTTTTTTTAAAACAAAAATTCATGAAAAATGAAAATTTTAATTGCTGATGATCATGCAGTTGTAAGGGAAGGATTAAAACAAATTTTATCTCAGATTGATGAAATTGCCTCCATTACTGAAGCGGAAAACGGAATTAATGTAATTGATTTAGCGTTGAATCAGAAATTCGATTTGATTCTTCTTGATATTTCAATGCCCGGAAAAAGTGGATTCGAAATTTTAAATTATTTAAAACAAATTAAACCGGAACTGCCAATTTTAATAATTAGTGTTCATCCTGAAAATCAGTATGCAAAAAGAGTTTTAAAAGCCGGAGCTGCAGGTTCCATTTCCAAATTTGCGAGTCCGGAAGAGTTAAAACAAGCTATAATTACAAGTATTAAAGGTGAAAAATATATTTCCCGCGAGCTTGCGCAAGAACTTGCAATGGGATTGATGAAAAACAAAAGTAAAAATCCTACTGAAAGTTTGTCAAATCGTGAATTTGAAGTAATGAGATTAATTGCTTCAGGGAAAACGGTATCTGAAATTGCCGATGAAATTTGCCTTAGCATAAAAACGATCAGCACATATCGTTCAAGAATACTATCAAAAATGAATTTTAAGAACAATGCCGAAATAACGAAATATTGTATAATGAATGAGTTAATATAATTTTTTTGTAAGTGTTTATCCTACATAAATTATTAGGTTTTGCTTTATCATAATAAGAATATTCCTAATTCCTTTTAATTAAACTTGTTGTTACTTTACCCCTAGAATTACTTTCCGAATTTATTAGAGGTTAGTGAATGCAAAAACTTATAATAGTTGATGATTCGGAACTTCTAAGATCACGAATTAAAACTTTAATAGCCTCTGTAAATAATGTGAAGTTAGTTGCAGAGGCTTCAAATTCTGTAGAAGGATTGCAATTAATTAAAATACATAAACCGGATATTTTAGTTTTGGATATAAGAATGCCGGGAGAAAATGGTTTGGATATTTTAGAAAATATAAAAAAATCTAATAAACATATAAAAGTTTTAATCGTAACAAATTATCCAAATGATCAGTATAAAAACATTGCGTTAAAATATGGTGCGGATTATTTTTTGAATAAATCAACCGAATTTGAAAAAATACCTTTAATTCTAACTAAATTATCAAATGAAAAGATTAACAATGTAATAATCTACAATTAGAAATTATAGTGTCTTTGTAATTGAAATAACGCCTCTAAGATCACCAATTTTATAATCAACAGCTTTATCGTTCGGGTAATTCTTTTTAATTATTGATTTAACTTCCGGTGTAATTTCGGAATCACTGCCATGGCAATTTAAACATGGCGCTTCAATAATAATTGGTTTAACATATCTAATAAACTCTTGTTCATTTTCACTTACTATTTTAATTATTTCAGATTTATCGTTCAACTTATTTTCCGATAGTAATTTTTCAAATTCGGAAATACTTTCCTTTTCAAATGAATCGGGAAAATTATCGGCATTTCTGTTCTTCAAACTAACTCTTTTCACTTCCATCTTCATAACTTCTGAATACATTTTGGTTAAATCTGAAGCAGTATCAGAACAAACAGTTATTGCTTTCACCGGTCCGCCTTCGTGCATATTTTTCATAAGGACAGATTTCAATCCCATTAAATACTCTTTTGCATATCCTCTAAATTCTTCGGAATATTTCTTTTCGTCAAGCTTTTTTTCATTTGTGCAAGCGACAAAAAGAAAAATCGTTAAAATCAAAAATGCCGCAAAAAAGTTTATTTTATTCATAATTATTTTGCTTTTGGCAGAGAAAATTCAGGCGCTATATATTTTTTATCAGAAACATAATTTTTTGCCAGTGCTTTATTTAAATCATCTACATATTGCTGTTTAGGCATTAAACCTTGATAATATGTCAAAATATATCCTTCTTTGTCAATTACAAATGAAGTTGGTATTGAATTTACGCCGCCGTATTGTTGAGCGACATTTATATCACCAATTAAAATAGGATAATTGATTCCATATTCATTTATAAATGGAACAACATCATTTTTAGTCGCGCCGCCTCGAGTAAAACTATCAAGTGAAATTCCAATAATTTCAACATTTTTATCTTTAAATTCTTTTTTAATTTCAATTAAATCTGGAATTCCCTTTCTGCAAGGCGGACACCAGGTTGCCCAAAAATCCACAATAACAACCTTACCTTTGAAATCCGAAAGATTAACTAAATTTGAATTATCAACATTATAATTAGGCGGATAAGGTCCCTCGACAGAATCTCCGTTTGTATTATTTACAATAAAGAAAAATATTACTGCGGCAAAGAACAATCCGGTATAAAGGTAACTTCTGTGTTTAGGATTTTTAAAATCAAATTTTTTATTTGGTGTATTTTGCAATTTTTCTTTTGTGCTCATTAATAACTCCTAAATCATTTTTTTCTTTAATAGAAAGATTATTTAAATCAGAAACAAATTTACTAATTTCTTGGTCGGAAAACCCTTTTTCTTTTGCGGCATTTTCTAAAGTACCCCAAATCGGCTCACCGCATCTTAAACACCTTATTCCCTTTTCCATGAGATAAACAACGGCTTCCGGAATAAGTTTCACTAAATCTTCGATTTCAATTTCTTTATTTATCATTTGCTTTCTTTTTTGAGGGTATAGAAATTAAAAACCCGACTGCCGCCCCGTAAGCTGTTGAAATATAAGGACTGCTGGTTATTGGACAACTTCCTGAACTGCAGCCGATAAAATAATAATATGCATATCCAAGTAAAGCTCCGGCAATAACCGGTAATATTCTCTTTAAAACTATATTCATTTATTTTCTTTTCAATTTATTGTAATTTGATGCCGAAATTAATTATTGGATTCAGAAATTAATAAGTTTATAAAAATATATTAAATATAACTTTGTATCTATTGCAAATAATTAAGACTTAAAATGAATAAAAATTTTTTAACTTATGTTATTGTGTTAGTATTTTTTTTTCTAACTGCCGTAATTTTACTAAAATACGATAAATCTTACCCAAAATTTACAAGTAAAAAAGCATCAAAGTTTTACCCATCTGATTACGAAATGATCAAAAGAAGCTTTCCGTATTACAAATTTAAAGAAAATGTATATATGGATATTTTCAGAGAGTATAAGGAATTAAAAAATAGATACAAATTAACGAAGAACAATAATCAGCAAAAATTAGAATGGGAATTTGTTGGACCAACAAATATTGGCGGAAGAGTTGTTGATATTGAATTTAATCCTAAAGTTCCCAATATTGTCTATGCCGCTTCCGCTACAGGCGGTGTTTTTAAATCGATTGATACCGGTAAAACTTGGTTTCCGATTTTTGATGAACAACCGTGTTTAACAATCGGCGATATCGCCATCGATCCTCAAAATCCAAATATAATTTATGTTGGAACAGGAGAAGCAAATGGCGGACATAACAACTTTCCCGGAGTTGGACTCTACAAATCAATTGACGCCGGAGAAACATGGAATTTTATAGGGTTAGATTCATCTGCTTCAATTTCAAGAATTATTGTAGACGCAAATAATTCACAAAAAATTTGGGCTGCATCTGTTGGAAGTTATTTTATTCCTAATTCACAAAGAGGAATTTTCTTAAGTAAAGATGGAGGAAATAACTGGGAAAAATCATTGTTTGTTTCAGATTCAACTGGAGCAATAGATTTAGTAATAAACCCTAACAATTCTGATATTTTGTTTGCGGCAATGTGGGAAAGAGTAAGAAGACCTGTAAATATTTCAAATACACATCTTTACGGACCGACAAGCGGAATATACAAAACTTATGACAGCGGAAAGAATTGGATTAAATTGGGTCCGGCAAACGGATTGCCTAATGAGCAGACTGAAAATATTGGGAGAATCGGTTTAAGTATTTCAAAGTCAAATCCAAATATAATTTATGCAACATTTAGCGATGGCAATTTTCTGACGGGATTATTTAAAAGTAATGACGGCGGAAATAACTGGATTAAAATGAATTCTGAATTTTTAGGAAGCGGAAATTTCAGTTGGTATTTTGGTCAAATTAGGGTTCATCCAAGTATTCCGGAAACAATTTTTGTACTTGACGTTCCGCTATTAAAATCAAGCTCAAGTGGTTCATCATGGGATTTTAGTTACGGTTACGGCATAAACTTCAATCTTCATGTTGATCATCACGCTTTGGCATTTAAACCTAATGATTCAAATTATATTATTTCGGGAAATGACGGCGGAATAAACATTTCTAAAGACGGTGGATTAACTTGGTCTGATCCTGTAAAACTTCCGGTTACACAATTTTATGAAATTGGTTTGGATAAAAACAATTCGAAAAGTTTTTTGGGCGGAACACAAGATAACGGAACTGTAAAAACTAACTCAGACCAAAATAATTGGGAAAGAATTTTAGGCGGTGACGGATTCTATACCATTGTCGACCCAAATAATTCGAATATAATTTATGCTGAATCTCAATTTGGAAATTTATTTAAGAGCAACGACGCCGGTAAAAATTTTATGGGAGATCTGAAGGGAATTGACCAAAGTGAGCCGACTAACTGGTCAACTCCGATTGCAATGGATCCTAACAATTCAAACGTAATATATTACGGAACATATAGATTATACAGAAAGATTAATTTTACGGCGACTTGGGATTCAATTAGTCCAAAATTAACCGATTACGGATTTGATAAAAAGATTGGAACAATTACAACAATTGCTGTTTCTGCATCTGATTCTAACGTAATTTATGTCGGTACTGATGACGGAAATGTTTGGCTTACGAAAAATTATGGAAATTCTTGGATTAAAATTTCGAATAATCTTCCTAGAAGATGGGTCACAAGAGTTGCAGTAAATCCAATTGATGAAAAAATTGTTTATGTAACATATTCAGGTTTACGCTGGGCAGAATCTCAGCCGCATGTTTTTAGAAGTGAAGATTTTGGAAACAGTTGGAATGAAATAAATAATGGCTTACCCGATGCTCCGGTCAATGCTTTTGAAATTGACAGAATAAATCCTAAAATACTTTACTTGGGAAATGATGTTGGCGCTTTTATAAGTTACGACGAAGGAAATAATTGGGAAATTCTTGGAAATAATTTGCCGATTGTTGTGGTTAATGATATGAAAATTCATCCGACTGAAAACTATTTGGCAATTGGCACTCATGGAAGAGGTATTTATAAATTGGATTTGAACAATGTAACTGGAATTGAACAGCAAAATCAAATACTGGTAAATCAAATTGAGCTATATCAAAATTATCCAAATCCATTTAATCCGGTTACGACAATTGAATATAGTATTCCGCAATCTATAATGCAGAATTTTAATAAAACTAAGAACCCGCAGCAAGTTCGGGATGACAATAATAATTTATCATTAAAAGTTTATGATATATTAGGAAGAGAAATTTCAATACTGGTAAATCAAAAACAAAATCCCGGGAATTATAAAATTGAATTTGACGCAAGTGATTTTTCGAGCGGGATTTATTTCTACAAACTGACCTTGGGAAATTCAGAAATTGTTAAAAAAATGATTATACTAAAATGAAATTTCGTTTTTGCAAATATTTTGATGCTATTTTTGGTAAATATACTTATTATAATTTGATTACATCAATGTTATTTTTTTCTTAATTTAAAAACAAATAATTTAATACCATTACTATGCAAAAATATTTTAAAATATTAAATTTTATTGTTTTGTTATTATTATTTTATTTTTGCAGTGCGCCTCATAATAATCCTTTAGATCCGGAAAATTCGGAAAATCAATTAAGTTTAATTGATGGTTTCATTAAAACCGTTAAAATTCCGCAGTCACCTATAATAGATGCAAAAATTTATTGGCTGAATGACGGATTTATAACAACCACAAATAACAACGGTTACTTTGCTATTAACAATATTGAAAGAAAAGACGGCTGGCTGATTATAGAAAAGCAAGGATATTCAATTGATTCAATTTATATTGATTTTAATAACCAGAAAAAAATTTCGCAAAATATTTTCCTTAATGCAGTTCCCATAATTGAAGAACTTAAATTTTACAGCATTACACAAAATAAATATCCATCCAAACAAGTTTACAGTTTAGGAGTTAAAGTTAAAATAAATGATGAAGAAAATGATATTGACTCGGTATTTATACAAAACGAAGAACTGAATGTAAATAAGCAATTGCTTTATAATGCATCTGAAAGATATTATGAAAATTCAATCAGTTTGGAAGACTTAAAGATTACTTCTATTGATATTGTTATTGGAAAAGAATTTAAAATTAATGTATATGACGCCGATTCAAAAAAATTTGAAATCGGAACAACTAACATAAAAAGAATTATTAAAGAAGAAATTATTACAACTTCGCCGAGCGGAAGAGATACGGTTTTTACAAATAATCCTTTACTTGTTTGGAACAGATTTACACCGGGATTTGAATTTAAATATTTTCTTGAAATTTATACCGATGAAATTGATCCTACATTGGTTTGGGAAAACGAAATAAGCTCTACAAATATTCAATATTTAACAAATACAAATTTATCTTCCGGAGATTACTTTTGGGTAATTTGGGCAATTGATGAATTTGATAACAGAACACGATCAAAACCAGCCAGCTTTATTATCAAATAAAATTATGAAAAAAGATTTCCTAAATATTAAAGAACTGAAAAACCTTTCTAAAGAACAATATGAAGCATTGTACAATTTAAGTCAAAACTTAAATTCCGCATCGCACGAAGAATCATTGATTGAAAACATCATTGACATTTTAATTGAAGTGACAAATGCGGAACGGGGTTTATTTGCAAAATATGATACACAGACTTATAAATTCTCAATTGTGTCGGCAAGAAATCTGCATAAGGAAAACATTCCCGATTTATCAAATTTCTCGGTAAGCGTAATGCAGCAAGTGGTTGATAAAAATAAACCGATCATTTATCACGACGTTCAGTCAAATCCAAAATTAACACAGTTTGAAAGCGTTCAGCTGCATAAAATTACTTCCATATTGGGTGTGCCAATAACTAAAAGTGAAAAAATCTGGGGAGTTCTTTTAGTCGATAGTCAAACAGATAGAAAAGAATTCACAGAAAAAAATTTATTGTTCCTTCAATTTTTCTCAAATATTGCGTCAATAACTTTTGATAAAATTTTTGAAATTGAAAATCTTTCTGATGAAAATATTCGTTTAAAAAATGTATTGGAATCATTTGATAAAATTCCGGATATGATAGGCGAAAGCTCTCCAATTAAGGAATTAACAAAAACAATTCGTAAAGTTGCTAATACTGATGCCACGGTTTTAATTCTTGGAGAAAGCGGTTCGGGAAAAGACCTTGTTGCACGTGCAATTCATAAATTAAGTCCAAGGAAAGATTTTCCATATCTTGCGCAATTCTGCGGTTCAATTCCCGACAGTCTTTTGGAAAGCGAATTATTCGGTTATGTTAAAGGTGCTTTTACCGGCGCGACAAAAGATAAAAAAGGTCTTTTTGAAATTGCGGATAACGGAACATTTTTCTTGGATGAAATTGCCGATATATCAAGCGCGCTCCAGGCAAAATTACTTCGAGTAATTGAGAATAAAGAAATTATTAGATTGGGAGATACAAAAGTCAAAAAAGTTAATGTAAGAATTTTAACAGCAACAAACAAAAACTTAAAAAAATTGGTTGAAGAAGGAAAATTTAGGGAAGATTTATATTACCGATTAAATGTTTTTCCTATAAGTGTTCCGGCATTAAGAGAAAGAAGAACTGACATTCTATTACTCGCGCAAAATTTTATAAATTCTTACACAAATTCGAATATTAAACTAAATATTGGTGCAATCAATAAATTAGAGAATTATACGTGGCCGGGAAATGTAAGACAGCTGCAAAATGTTTTAAGCCGTGCAATAATTTTATCTTCCGATGGGATTATACAAGAGGAACATATTGCTTTGGAAAATGAAAGCAGTGAAAATTCCAATAGTAGAACTTTAAAGGAATTAGAGAAAAAAATTCTTCTAGATAGATTGAATGAATTTGACGGCAACAAAACACTTGCCGCGAAATCACTCGATGTTTCAGTTAGATGGATACAACTGAAAATGAAAGAATTTAACAGTGAATCCGAATGAAAGAAATTACAAACGAATTACTATTTAAAAAATTTGAAATCTTAAACTGCTTTAAAAAAGACGAGCATTCGGCAGTTTATTTGGCAAACCATATTTTTTTGGAAAAAAAAGTTTTTCTTAAAATTTTAAATACCGAAACCATTCCTGATTCATCTATAATTGAAAGATTTAAGCGAGAAGCAAAAATACTTGCGCAGCTTGAGCATCCGAACATAATAAAAGTTTTTGATTTCGGAATGTATGATAGATTCTTTTACATTTCTTTTGAATATTTTGAAAGCAAAAATTTACGCGAGATCATCAATGATCCGAACTTCAATTATGAAATAAAAAAAGACATTTTTATTCAGCTCATTAAAGCATTAGACTTTGCTCATTCCAAAAACGTAATTCACAGAGATATAAAGCCGGAAAATATTTTAATTAACGATAACAAAGAACTTAAATTAACGGATTTCGGTCTGGCACAAAATTCAATAAGCAATTTAATTACGCAGAAATATTCCTTGGTAGGAACGCCGGCTTACATGTCGCCCGAACAAATTCAAGGCGAACCGTTAACTATAAAAAGTGATTTGTTTTCTTTGGGAATTACAGCCGCAGAATTATTTCTTGGTAAAAATTTATTGATGGGTGAAACGGCGAGTGAAACTATTAACAATATAATTTCGTTCGACGCTGAAAATTATCAATATGAATTTAAAAGTTTACCGGAAGATATAAAAAAAGTAATCGCCGGATTATTGGAATCCAAACCTGATAATCGATTCAATTCATGCAAGGAAGTTTTGGAAATCCTCAATGTTCAAAATGAAATCCCGAAAACTGCTTCAGATAAAAAGAAATCTAAACTGATACCTGTATTGTTAATTTTATCGGGAATGATATTTACAATTTTCTTGATAAAATATTTATTTAGCATTTCTGGAAATAATGTAAAAGTTGAGGAAGTTCCTCAAACCATAATTTCTAAAATTGACGATTCGGCGGACTCTGATAAAAATGCAAATGGCGGAATAACCGATTTAACCGGCAAAACTAATTTGAAATTAAAAACCGAAATGACGAAAGAAATAATTACGGAAAAATCAGCCGTTAAAAATTCCCAGCAAGCGGTAAACCATGAGACAAATAATTTCGGCGAATTATATGTAAAATGTTATCCATGGGCAAAAGTATATTTAAATAATAAATTTGTTGAAACAACTCCTTTTGAAAAGAACATAAATATTAAAACAGGTAAATATTTACTTTCGCTCGTTCATCCTGATTATCCGAAATTTATGGACAGCATTATTGTTTCTTCTGAAAACCTTACTTTTATTGAAGTGAATTTGGATACTTTATTCGGATACTTTAACTGCCAAATATATCCTTGGGGCGAAATCTTTTTAAATGGCGAGAAAAAAGGCGTAACACCTCTTCAAAAACCTATAAAACTATTTGAAGGAAATTATAAGCTTACTTTGAAAAATCCGCAATTTACAGATATAGAAACAAACATTAAAATTGTAAAAAACGACACGTTATTTATGAAATTTAATATGAAAAGTGTTCAATAAAATATTCTGGTATAATAATTGAACATTTTATTTGTTATATAAATTGGATAAAGAAATATGAAGAAATTTTTAATAGTATTTATTTTTACAGCGGTTATAAATTATTCCCAATATAATTTCTGGGAAATCTATAATACAATGCCCAATCCGGTTGCCGGTGGAGATATTTGGCAAAACGAAGGAAATGTTTTTATCTTTGGCGGATATTCCGATTCTACGCAAAATTATACAAATTGGGTTCAAGGATATAATTTACTTTCAAATAATTGGAAACTTGACACAATGAAAGTTGCAAGATTCGGACTTGTTGTAGAAAATTTTAATAATAAAGTATATTTCTTCGGCGGTATAAATTCTAATGACTCTTCAATAAACGGTATTTCAAATTGGGGATCAGATTTTTTAGGTGAAAATTCATTCAGCTTCAATAAAAATTTTAATAGAATTTTTTCAACCGGACATATTGTAGGAGATAACCTTTACGTTATTGGTGGAAATCCGCTTCCGGGAACAAGAACTGATTCAATGGCATATATTTTTGAATATAATTTAAATGAAGCGAAAATAACTTATTCCATAGATACATTATTCAAAGACAATGATTTTCCCGAACAGCAGATGTCGGAAGTAATAGGCAACGATATTTTTATTTTTGGAGGTGAAGTAAACGGAATTTCTCAAGATATTTATAAATATAATATTGTTGATCACAGTTATACAAAGCTGGATATTAAACTTTTGGAACCGAGAGCCGGAGGGCGTGCCGTAATTGGAGATTCTCCAAATCAAATTATAATTATAGGCGGATTTAATGAAACTTCACTTGCATTAAAAAGCGTAGAAATATTTTATGCAACTGATAATGAATATTTTATAGAACAAGGTGCGCCAATTCAACAAGCAAGATACAATTTTATGACGGCTAAAAGTGACGGCTACGTTTATATTTTGGGAGGATTTGACGAAAATGGAAATGTGGTAAATTCAATTGAAAGAACATATTTAGGCAACGTGGTTAATGTTGAAGATAACTTAGTGGCAAATAAATTTGAATTATTTCAAAACTATCCTAATCCGTTTAACCCAACCACTTCTATTGAATATTCTATTCCGGGTGTTTCTTCAAAAATTAATTTCGTTCGCGTTATTGTATTTGATATTCTTGGCAGAGAAGTTAAAACTCTTGTAAACGAAAATCAAAAGCCAGGTATTTATAAAATTCAATTTGAAGGCAGTGATTTATCGAGCGGAGTTTATTATTACCAATTACAATGCGATTCATATATTCAAACAAAAAAAATGCTGCTGCTAAAATAGTATGAGATATATTCTAATTTTAATTTTGATATGTTCTTCAACTTTGCCGATATTTTCTCAAGCAATTGTTGATATAAATAATTTGCAGAATCTGTATGAATCTTTCAATTACCAAAAGGTCATTTCACAATCTGAAGAACTATTATTAGATAAAGAAAGATTTACCAAAGAAAATTTAATTATTATTTATACCTTAAAAGCCTCATCGCAATATTCTATATCTGACTTTGAAAATTCAAGAAAATCATTTATTGAAATTCTGAAAATTGATGAAAATTTTGATCTCGACAGTTCCCAATTCTCTCCAAAACTTGTAGATTTTTTTAATGATGTAAAGAAAGAATTCCTTGAAATTCTGGACGTGAAAGAAGATTCCGATCTGCATAAAAGTAATCTTGACAAAAATCCGGTGCTTGATTCAAATAATTATAATGAAAAAAATATTGCAATCGCAAAATCAATTATACTTCCTGGATTAGGACATTTGCACTTAAATGATAACCCCAAAGGCTGGATATTAACTTCTGCAAGTACAATTACATTAGGCTCAATGATCTATTTTATATTTGATGCCCAAAATAAAGAAAAAGAATATTTGGCACAGACAAAACCCGATTTGATCAAAATGAAATACGACAGTTATAATGGCTCGTATAAAATCAGAAATTTTCTAATTGGTACTTACATTGCGATTTGGCTTTATTCTCAAATCGATATTTTATTTTTTTCGGATCAATTGGAAAGCAATAAAGTTTTATCAAATTTTGAAAATTTTAATTTCCAAAACCATCGAAACGGCCTTCAGTTTTCAATAAATATTACTTTCTAATTGAGGCGAAAATTTTTCGTTTAAACGAATAAAATTCGTATTCATTAGCAATAAATCTGATAAAAACCTAAAATTTGATTAACAATCCGCACTTTAATCTGGCACTTAAATTGACTAAATAATTTAAAGTCAAAATAATATCATGAACTCATATCAAATAAAAACATTTTTATTATTTACTTTCATGTTAACCATATCGCTTTTTTCACTTTTTGAATCCGACAATCCGCACAAAGTAATGAAAAAATATTATCACAATTGCGAATATGAAAAAGCAATTGAGCAGGCAAACATAATTTTAAAAGAACAAAATCAATCAAAAAAAGACATTCAAGATATATTAATAGTCAAAGGAGTTTCAGAGTTTTCATTAAATAAATTTTTGGATGCACGAATTACTTTTATGGAACTATTGAATCTTGATTATAGTATTGAACTAGATTCAATGGAAATTTCACCAAAAATTGTAAATTTCTTTGAAAATATAAAATCTTCAAAGTTTGTAAATTATTATTGATAACCCCCTAAAATATGACTGGAAAAGCTCGTTTTTTTTTCCAGTCTTTTTTTTTGATGATTGCATTCTATAAAATATTTGTGAGGTCTGTATGAAATATTTTTTACAAGCAGTAATTTTAGTTTTATTATTAACAATAACTACTAATGCATACTCAAGCCTTTGGATAAATGATCCACAGCGCTGGTATGTTGGTCAAGGTACTATTAAAGAAGCATCGCTTTCAATTCAGCCTAAGGGAATTTATTTTGAGTATAATTTATATTTAACATTTTCAGCAATTAATTTGGGCTTAACTCATCAAGATACCGTTGAGGTAATTTATAACTTTAATCTTCCGAAAAATTCAATTGTACATGATTCTTGGCTTTGGTTTAACGGAGAAATAATTAAAGGAAAAATTCTTGACCGCTGGACAGCATCTCAAATTTATGAGCAAATAGTTGGAAGAAGGCAAGATCCATCAATTCTTGTAAAAAATAATAATGACCAATATGAACTAAGGGTTTTTCCTTTAGCCGGTGATGAAACAAGAAAAGTCAAACTTACGTTTTTAGTTCCAGCGGATTGGAATTCTGTAAATGTAAAAACTGTAATTCCAATTGAATTATTACAATGTTCATACATTCAAATGCAGAATTTTAATTTACAAACTATGCTTACTCCGGAATGGAAGAATCCGAAAGTTTTAGAATTTTCGGATAAATCGTTTTCTGAGGTGATTGATTCCGCGAATGGCAATTTTCTTCAAATGAATCTCGTTAAAAATGAAATTTATTCAAATTCAAATTTGACTTTTTCTTTAGATTCACCATTTAAAAACGGAACATACGTAAGTAAATTTGAAGGAGATGAAAATATTTATCAATTAGTTTTTCTGCCATCAATTCCGGAAAATGTGATAAAAAATAAAAAGGTCGCCGTTTTGATAGATTATCAAATCTCAGAAAGTAACACAACATCAAAAGAAATTTTTAATAATCTAAAACTTATGCTGCATCAGAATTTTACAGCAAAGGATTCCTTCAATATTATTTTATCTAACAAAACAATTAATAGAATAAGTACTAATTGGATTTCTGCGGATAGTATTTCCATTGAAAATACTTTTGAAAATATTTCGCAAAATATGATTTCCAATTACAGTAATTTGCCGTCTTTGTTATCAAACGGAATCGAATTTATTAATGAAAATAATTCGGATGGACAAATTGTTCTGCTTTCAAATTCAGATCAATTCGGCAATGCAGATGCGGCAAATTCATTAATAAAAGATTTAATGAAAATGATGAACACTGTAATTCCGATAAATATCGGCGATTATCAAAGTCAAAATTACAATTGGTATTATTACGGAAACAAGGAATATAAAGGGAATGCTTATTTTTATGAGAATTTAGCCAAACTAACCGGCGGAAACGTTTTTTATGTTGATTACAATATTTCTTTAAGCAGTATGATGAATAATTTGTTCGGCTCGCTTAGTGAATTATTAACAATTTATGATCTGCATACTAGTCTTCAGAATGGATTCACTTACGGCAGATTTGATATTAACTCTAATAATGATTTAATTTCATTAAACTCACCAATTATTCAAATAGGAAAATACATCGGTGAACTTCCATTTAAGATCGAACTTAATGGAATCTATGATGGGAAACCTTTTTCAAATTCAGAAGAAATCAGTGCGGAAAATATTGTTGAATCCGATTCAATTTCCGATGTAATTTGGGCAGGCAAGTTTATCGATAATATTCAAGGAAGCGCGAATTATTATGACTATTACTCAATTTTGACAAATCAAGAAATTTATGAAATTATTGATTTGAGCGTAAGCAAAAAAATATTAACAAATTATACGGCGTTTTTATGTTTGGAACCGGGAATGGAAGTCGACATAACTGATCCAAATTTTATTCTTGATGACGGAAATGGTGACTGGGTTGTAGACATTGAAGAAAAAGATGAAGTAAATTCAGATACTTTATTTACGTCTTATCCTAACCCGTTTAATAATCAAACAACAATAAAAATAAGATTAAGTAAAAACATAAACCCTGAAACGGCTTCATTTAAAATTTATAATGTACTTGGTCAAGTTGTAAAAACTTTCATACCTTCAGTTGGATTAAACGAAACAAATGAATTTGAATTTTATTGGAATGGTGAAAATGACAATAATTCTTTAGTCGCAAGCGGAAATTATTTCTTTGTTATGCAGCATGCGGGTAAAGTTCAGACTTTAAAATTAGTTTTAGTAAAATAAATTCTTCGGCACATAAGTTTTTAGACAGAACAGACTAAAATTTTTGAGTAAAGTTCAAAAATTAAATCTGCATAGGAGGCATGTCTAAATAACTTGTGTGCTGTTTTTTTAAATCATTTTTCAAATTTCTGAAAATAAATTCAACAAACTGAAAAATTATAAAATAATAATTATTTTATATTGAATTTTGAATCAAAAACAAATCTAAATTTTTATTTTCAGACAATAAAAAAGGCACATAAGTTGTGTTAATTCAAGACCAAAGGTAAATAGATGAAAAAGATAAACTTATTATTAATTAGTATTTTTTATTATGGCATTATATATCCTCAAACCGATACTACAATTATTTCTATGCATGGGTTTGAGGGCAACGACGGTAATTCATATTTAGTCTATCAAACTAAGCAATCATTTTTTAACGATGATGTTGATTCTTCAATTTTTAATTTTTTCTTATATAATATTAATACAAAAACAAGAAGAATAATTGATAAAGGGTGGGAAAAAATCTATTATCCGGAAAACCATCTTCAATTCAGACACATAGAAAATATTGGATTTGTGAATAACGATCCTCAAAAATGCATTTATTCAGTTAACTCACTTGGGATTGATCCAGATTCAAGAATAATTCGTTCGGATGTTGGTGAGATTTTTGGATTATTGGGTTTTATTGAAGATATATTTATATCTAAATCTGATCCAAATTTAATTTACGCAATATATAATCACCAGTTTATTAAAAGTTCTGATGGCGGTTTAAACTGGTCTTGGGAATTAGCTTCTTCAAACATTGATAATAGTGTAAAATATTTATCATTTTTCCCATATGACCAATCAAAAGTGCTAGGTATAAATTCACAAAATCATTTAGCTAAATCAGATGACAGCGGAAAAACTTTTATTGATTTAAATGTTTTTGTAAATAAAGAAAATAGTAATACGGTTTATTTTAATAAAGATCAAAAACATATTTATTTAGTGACAAATCAATTTGAAAGTATTGAAAAGGAATTCTCAAGAACCTACGGTGAATTTTATTATTCGAACAACGAAGGAAACAATAGTTCATGGAATTTTATCGACCTTCCTTATCCAGACAAAATTGTTTGTGTAGACGATTCCTCATCAAACAATGTTTTCATAGCAACCGGAAACGAAATTTATAAATTAAACGATTCAGGTAAAACATTTATTAACTCTTGGAAAGTTCCACATCATCCAAGCGGTATGTATAAAAAACCTTTACAAGATATTTTATTTGTAAGCGTTCCGAATGGAATTATAAAAATTGAAAATGATTCTTTAACATATATAGTCAAAAAGTCAATTAAAAAAAGTTTAGACTTGTATCCCCTTTCAGTTGGAAATAAATGGACATACAATACTTCGGGTGTTTACTACGAATTAGTCCCAATTTATTTTAATATTTCCTATTCGGAGGAAATTATTAAAGATACAACTACAGAATCTGGTTTGCATTACTTTTGTTTAAAGGATAATTCCACTAATTATACAAAATGGTTAAGGATTGATACTTTGACAGGAAATATTTTTCAAAAAGATTCCTTAAGTTTTGATAACGAATATCTCTTTACGAATCTAATATCTCAAATTGGGGAAAATATTGAAATATCAGAAGGTATTTTATTAAACGTTTTGGAATCATCTCAATATTTATGGAATAATAAAAATTATTTAAAATACTATTATCTTAATACCTTATCGACATTTAGAATGTCATTTGTCCAAGGATTGGGAATCACAGAGCGATTAAATTCATTTGATTTTGGTAATTCAACTACTACTCTTTTAGGTTGCGTAATAAATGGAAATCTTTACGGAGATACAACTGTTGTAGGAATAAATGATAATTTGACTAATATTCCAACAGACATTTCTCTTTCTCAGAATTACCCTAACCCTTTTAATCCTACAACAAATATTGAATACAGTATTCCGCAATCTTTCGTGCCGAATTCATTTCAGAATCTTAATACTTCTAAATATCCTAAACAAATTCTGGATGACAATATTAAAGTATCATTAAAAGTTTATGATGTTCTAGGTAAAGAAATAAAAACTTTGGTTAATGAAATTCAAAAACCCGGAAATTATAATATCCAATTTAGCGGAGCTGATCTGCCAAGCGGAGTATATTTTTATCAACTAAAATATGGTATTTTTTCTCAAACAAAAAAAATGTTAATTCTCAAATAACTATTTAATATTATGAAGATTACAACACTTATAACATTTTTCTTAGCTGTATCTCTAAATAATGTATTTTCTCAGTGGCAGAAACTTAACGAAGGAATTAATGGAAATTATTCCAGTACGTTCAATTTTATTAATGATGATGTTGGCTGGGCTCTTATTTATCCATCAACCTTTATTAAAACAACAGATGCGGGAGAAACGTGGGAGGAAATTCCCTTTGACAAAAATAAATACATTATGCAATTTAAATTCATTAGCGAAAATGCCGGATGGGTTGTATGCAGTGATAATTTATCAACTTCGTTATTAATTTTAAAAACAATAGATGGCGGAAAAACCTGGCAAACAAAGTTCAATGAGCCTTATGATCAATGGTATGGATTTAGTTCAATTCAATCATTAGACGAAGATCATTTATACGCAACCAGTTATAATAAAGTTATCGCCACAAATAACGGCGGTGAAACTTGGGATGATATTACACCTCAAGGTTATGTAGGTTCTTACACATATATTTGGTTTGTTGACACCAATATTGGAATTATGTGTTATTCAAACTACATAAATTATAAACCTTCCATTTTAAGAACAACCAATGGTGGAATTACTTGGTATGAACATCCAATTAAAGGTATTGCAAATATTGATAGATTATTTTTCCTTAATGATTCTGTTGGATATTTTACTGCTTTGGACGATTCTTCTGATAATTTGATTTATAAAACATCGGACGCCGGAAAAAATTGGGAATCAATTTGCAAGTTTGATTCTAATAATGTTAGAACACTTCAATTTGTTGATGAACAAACCGCTTATTTAAGTACATGGAATTTTACAAGTAAAGTAAAGCAATTTTTAAAATCGAATGATGGCGGAAATTCCTGGTCGAAAATAAATACGAATTTTAATTTCTATAACAAAAGTTATAATTTTTCACAGTTTACAATTACCGATTTATTTTTTAACAAAAATAATGAAGGAATTATTTTAGGAAATTTAGGTAATTATCTTGCTTTATACAGAAGCGGCGATGGAGGAAGAAACTGGGATATGCAGAAATATTCATGCCCTTTTATTAATATAAATTTTTCTGATTCACTTAACGGAATTGCTTTCGGCGGATATGAAGTTGGCGGGCTTCATGTTCTTAATTCGTTCGGTGAAATATTTTCGACAAATGACGGCGGCAAAAACTGGGAAATTATTTACGAAACACCAAACAGAATTATAAGAACAAATTTTATTGATGAAGACAATATTTATATTTTGACAAAAACGGGAAACTTTGGAGTTATTTCTCGAATATTTAAGTCAAATGATAGAGGTAAAAATTGGTCAGAAGTTTTAACAATGGAAGAAAAATTCAATTCTTTCAATTTTATTGCAAATGATATAAAAATGATAGACAATAATAACGGCTGGCTTGTCGGATATTACTCAGATTCAATTTCCAACGGTTCAATTATTGTTGAAACTAATGACGGATGGAACACTTGGGAAACAAAATTTATTTCTAAAAGTACTGAAAATACTTATTACACCTTAAATTCAATTTCATTTTATGATACATTGGGATTTGCGGTTGGTGAAAACGGTGAAGTGGTAAAATATACACCGAGTACAGGATGGAAGGAAATAAAAACCGATGTTAAAGGTCCGCTTAATAAAATTGCGTTTAAGGATAATTTAAACATTTGGATAACCGGCAGCTTTTTTAACGGAACAGAATATGAAAATATTTTACTAAAAACTACAAACGGCGGAAATTCGTGGGAAAACGTAAACAACTTTAATTATAAAATTAATGATATGGTGTTTATTGATAATTCGATCGGCTGGTTTGTGGGAAATGACGCAAACAGTAACGGTGTAATTTTTAAAACAATAAACGGCGGTCAAAATTGGGAATTGGTAGAAAATAATTTAATCGGTCCATTGTTCGATATTGAAATTAAAGACTCTTACGTTTGGATTTCGGGAGATTACGGACTGCTGTTAAAATCTAAGGATTCAATTTTAACAGCGATTGACAATAAACCTTCATTATCAAATGATTTTAAATTATACCAAAATTATCCGAACCCGTTTAATCCTACAACAGTAATTGAATATAATATCCCGGCAAATGTAAAGAGTGAAACACCAAACGTCGAATTAATAATTTATGATGTTCTGGGACGAAAAATAAAAACTCTTGTTAACGAGGTACAAAATCCTGGCTTCCATAAAATTAACTTTAATGGAAGCAGACTGGCAAGCGGAGTGTATTATTACCAAATCAAATACGATTCTTTTATTCAATCAAAAAAAATGTTATTACTAAAATAAAATTGTAAATGAACTTATCGATTAAATATCTATTATACTTTTTATTTGCTTTTATTTTAAATCACATAATTTATGCTCAGCAAATTCCGAAAATATTTATCAACGAATTTTTAGCTTCAAATGTTTCTATTGACGCGGATATTGTTGACTTTGATGATTATTCGGATTGGATAGAAATTTATAATGATGAAAATTACGATGTTGATCTTACAGGATATTATTTAACTGATGATCTTAAAAATCCTACTCGTTGGAAAATTCCTGCTGAAACAGTTATAAATGCAAAAGGATTTTTGCGATTTTGGGCTGATGGATTTGATAACTTTCCCGGACAAACGTACAAAAGAAACTATTATCCTTTTGATTATTTTACGACGAAATATTATCATCTTAATTTTAAACTCGGCAGATCCAATGAAGAAATTGGGATATTTAATCCAGATACTTTAGTTGTAGATTCTATCACTTTTAATCTGCAATTACAAAATGTCTCTATGGGCAGAAAACCCGATGGTTCTTCTAATTGGTTTTATTTTGGCGAACCTACTCCAAATTCTTCCAATACAACTGAAGGAATATTAAATACAAATTATTCCGCGGAACCAACAATATCTTTGGAAAGCGGAGTTTATAATTCAGCTCAAAATATCACTGTAACTTCTCCAAATATAAATGCTGTAATAAAATATACGCTTGATGGCTCAGATCCAATTAGCAGTTCTACTGATTATACTAATCCAATTATTATTGATAAAAATACAGTTTTAAAAGTTAGAGCTTATAATCCAAATAACCTTCCGAGTAACATAATCTCAAAATCATATTTTATAAATGATACTTTTAGTATACCTATAATTTCATTATCAACAGCGCCTAATAATTTATTCAATAATTCATTTGGAATATATAATAATAACTTTAAGGAAAGAGAAATTCCTATAAGCATCGAATTAATTGAGCCAAACGGGAATATGGGATTTAATTTAAATGCCGGTTTAAGATTAACCGGACAAGCTTCATTATTCTATCCTCAAAAATCATTCACAATTTCTGCCGATAGCAAATACGGATCGGAAGAAATTGATTATAAAATCTTTAAGGAAAGAAATAACATAATTTTTAATTCCATTTATTTAAGAAATTCCGGAGTGCCGGATAATAGAAATACATTTTTTAGAGATGCACTTCAGCACAGTTTACTTATAAACAAAATAGATATTGATTGCCAAGCCTATAAACCATCAATTGTTTTTATAAACGGCAATTATTGGGGAATTTATAACATTAGAGAAAAAATTGACAATAATTATTTATTCGCGCTTCATAATGTAAATCCGGATAATATTGATTTGCTCGAATACAACGGTACATCAGTTCCGGAAATAATGGAAGGTGACGCGGAGAATTATAATTCATTTTACTCATTTATTGAAAATTCCGATTTAACTGTTGAACAAAATTACAACACTATTAAAAATTGGATGGATATTGATGAATATATCAATTACCAAATTAGTGAAATATTTTATGATAATGTTTTCTGGCCAGAACAAAACATGAGAATGTGGAGAGAGAAAAAGGATGGAGCAAAATGGAGATGGATTCTGCATGATCTTGATTTTGGTTTCGGCATGCAAAACCAAAGATCAATTGGCTATGCGAATAATTCTCTCAAATTGGCAACTTCAAATAAAATTAATAATGAATTTACTCCACCGCTTTGGTCAACTTTGATCTTCCGAAAATTATTATCGAATAATGAGTTTAAAATAAAATTTATCCAAAGATTTTCAAGTTACCTAAATTCAATTTTTCATCAGGATACTGTTCTTTCAAAGATAAATGAATTACAAAATGTTATCGCGCCGGAAATGTCTCGCCACATAAACCGTTGGAGAAACGGCGAGTTTTATTATGGAAATCCTATTCAAAACTTTAGCGAATGGTTGAATAATGTAAATGTAATGAAAGAGTTTGCGCAAAAGCGTCAAGGTTTTCAACGTCAGCATATTATTGATTATTTTAATTTATCCGGCACAGCAATCGTAAACTTAAAATTTAATAATGAATTTTCGGGAAGTGTTCAAATAAATGATGTTGAAAGTATTGGGCATAATTCTTCAAATACTTTCTTCAAAGATATTCCAATTGAATTAAAAGCAGTTCCTAATGTTGGTTACAAATTTGTAAAATGGATAGGTGTACCTAC
Source organism: Ignavibacteriota bacterium (assembly GCA_016713565.1). Lineage (NCBI taxonomy): Bacteria > Pseudomonadati > Ignavibacteriota > Ignavibacteriota bacterium. Next base: position 318,610 of record JADJOX010000001.1, on the reverse strand, counting down.
GGAAATTGCCGAACAAAATCCAATATCAATTTTATTAACAAGTGACACATTAAATGTCTCCGCCGAGTTTGAGTCCTTTACTGTAAATACTATTGAGAATTTAATTTCAGTCAATACCACGTTGACTTTTTCCAATTCTCCTTATTATGCTTTGGGAAATATCGTTGTTGATTCAAACGTAACTCTTTCAATTGAAAGCGGCGTAGAAATATTACTGCTTGATAATTCCAAAATTTTAGTGAACGGAAATTTAATAATAAACGGAACTGAAGAAAATCCGGTTATTATTAAACCAAACGAAAGTTCAAAATTATGGGGCGCTTTGTGTATTGTCAATTCAACCGATTCATCAATAATTAAAAATCTTAAAATAATTGGAGCGACAAAGGGATTTGACTATTCCAGAGACAGAGCGGCAATTTCTACTTTTAATTCTAATGTTCATTTTGAAGGCATAACCGTTGATAATGTTCAAGCGCCGATATTTTCTCAATATGGAAATATTACTATAAAAAATTCCAAGCTCTATACAGAATATTCCGGTGATCTGATAAACATTAAAAAAGCAACTTACGCGTCAGTGGAGAATTGTGAATTAATTGGAAATGATCAATTTGATTCGGATGGAATAGACTTTGATGAAATTAGTTCGGGATTAATACGAAACAATAAAATTTATAATGTCTACGGTTTCAACAGCGACGCGATTGATTTGGGTGAAGGCGCGAAAAATATTTTGATTGAGAATAATATAATTTATAACATAAATGATAAAGGAGTATCAATAGGCAACGGATCTTCCGGAATAATTAAAAATAATGTTATTGCAAATTGCGGAATGGGCGTTGGGATAAAAGATCATAATTCATACGGCTATATTCAAAATAATACATTTTATGGAAATCAATATGGAATTGCTTGCTTTGAAAAAAATATTGGTGAAGGCGGAGGAACTGCCGATGTTATTAATTGCATAATTGCCGACAGCAAAACTTCTTCAATTTTAGTTGATGAAATATCCGAAATAAATATTTCATTTTCTCTCTCAAACACGGAAATTTTAACCGGCACAAATAATTTAAATGCCGATCCGAAATTTATTAATGATTTGTTTTTATCGATCAATTCCCCGGCAATTAATTCTGGAGATCCGAACTCAGCATATGATCCTGACGGAAGTATTTCTGATATTGGAGCTCATCCGTTTGATCAGAACAGGCAAATAGATTTAATTATAAATGAAATTCAATATAATCCTATTAACGGAGATGATCACAAATTTTTAGAGGTCTATAACAGAAGTAAATTTTCGTTAAATCTTAATAATTTCAAAATTTCCGGCGATATAAATTATACGTTTGAAAATACACCAATTGCTTCCGGCGAATATTTTATTATCGCAAAAAATAAAAATCTTTACGAAGGAAATAATTACAAAGTTTTTCAATGGCAGAGCGGTGATTTAAAGAATTCATTAGGTAATGTTTTGCTTTGGGATAACAAGGATTATGTTATTGATTTTGTTAATTATGATGGAAAATTTTGGTGGCCCGAAGAAGCAAACGGAAAAGGTCCTTCGCTGGAACTGCAGAATACTTCCTTTGAAAATATGTCCGCTCAAAACTGGAAAGGCAGCGGGAAAAACGGAGGAACACCTGGGAAATCCAATAACTCTGTTATTTTTGAAAATATTTTTATAAATGAATTTTTGACGAGCAATGATAGTTTAACGAAAGATGAAAATAATGAATTTGATGATTGGATAGAAATTTTTAATAATAATGATTTTCCGATGAATATTGCCGGAATGTATATTACCGATAATTTTAACAATCCATGTAAATTACAAATATCGTTTAACTCATCTGAAACAACGACTATCCCCGCTAAAAAACATATTTTACTTTGGGCAGATGAACAAGCTGGTCAAGGAATTTTACACTTGAATTTTAAACTTGATAAAAGCGGAGAGCAAATTGGTCTTGTTCAGGTAATTGATAATGATACAGTATTTGTCGATTCATTGACATATAGAACACAAAGCACCAACATTTCATACGGAAGATATCCTGACGGCACTGATAATTGGAAATTCATAAATGTTCCGACTCCAAATGACAGCAATAAAATTATAACAAACATAAATGAAGAAAATATACTGCCAACATCATTTTCTTTATCACAAAATTATCCGAATCCATTTAATCCAACAACAGTAATTGAATATGCAATACCAAATTTAAAGACTGGAAATATCCCGCTTCTACAGCTTAAAGTTTTTGATCTTTTAGGCAGAGAAGTTATAACATTGGTAAATCAAAAACAAAAGTCCGGTATTTATAAAGTTGAATTTGACGCGAGTAAACTTTCAAGCGGAGTTTATTTGTACCAATTAAAATCCGGTTCATTCCTTCAAACAAAAAAAATGATTTTATTAAAATGAACATGAATTAAAATTGTGAGATCATTTTTTGCCATCCACTTTTTTTTGCATTTTATATCGTAAAAAGATAATTTATCTTAATATTTATTTTGGAGTGAAATGAATTTTATAAAGTTTTTATTGTTACTCATAATTTTTAACATTAAAATTTCGGCGCAATCAAATTATGATTTTAAAAGTGAAACTATTGATAATAAAGAAATAACTTTTTCCGAAATTTTACAAAACGGACCCGTATTAGTAAATTTTTGGGCACTTTGGTGCAAGCCATGCAGATCTGAAATGAAACACTTAGACGCAATTTTCTTAAAATACAAAGAAAATGGTTTAACAATTCTTGGAGTAAATCAGGATTCGCCAAGAAGTCTTGCCAAAGTAAAAGCATTTGTTTCCTCACACAAAATAAATTACCCTGTTATAACTGATCCCAATCAAGAAATATTTCAAAAATTCAATGGACAGTCAATTCCGCTAAATGTTCTTTTTGATAAAAACGGCAATGTTGTTTTTACACATATTGGATATTTACCCGGAGATGAAGTAGCATTGGAAAAGGAAATAAAAACAGTATTGGAAATTAAACAGTGAAAAACCCAATTATTATAATTTTTCTTATAATATTTTTCCCAAATTTCTTAGTCGGACAAATACAGCCGTCAGTTTCAAATTTATTAAGATATGGAAACGGCAAGCAATTATTGGGCAGCACTAAATATAATTTTGATTATTTAGAAAATTTGACGGATGTAAGATTAGGTTTGCCTAAAAATATTAATATGGGTTTTCGTTTGCTATATGATGATCCGCCCGAAATCGGCGATAGATTTAAAGGAATAAAACGCAGATTTGTAGAATATGATGATAATCAGTTTTATGTTAGGGCGGGAAATTCATCCGAATTATACGGACGCGGTTTAGCGTTAAATCTGTTCGAGAACAGAGGACTTGCTTACGATACATGGATGGACGGGATAAAAATGTCTTATAAAATAGAAAATTTAAAAGCTTCCTTAATAGTCGGTTCAATTGATTTTAGAGATTCAATAACTGTTACCAGATATGAAAATTATGATTTACGCGGAGGAAATTTAGAATACAGAATTATTAATCCGCTCAGTTTAGGTGTTTCATTCATAAATGCAAAATCCAAAATTCCGCAGATTGATGAATCCAATGTAAATTCAAAAACTGAACTACCGGAATTTTATATAGACTTAAACTTAGATCAATTTAGTTTTTTTTTCAATATGGCAAACAAATGGACAAGAACCGCAGAATTAAATAAAACATCAGTCGGAAACGGAATTTATTCTTCATTTTCATTCGCTGAAAATTCTTTTGGAATTACAATTGAATATAAAAATTATAAATTCGACCTTCAAAACCCATATTTGCAAAATGACGAAACACGAACTTCAAAATTTTTACCATTCCAAAATCCGCCAATAGTTATGAAAGAACATAGTTATGTTTTTCTTTCAAGATCTCTTCACATGGTTGACTTTAATGATGAAGTCGGATTTCAAATTGATTTGAATTATGCTGTTAATGATGAATTGAATTTAAGTTTTAACTACAGTTTAGCCAGCAAACACAACACTTATTCTTTTAATGATCAATTTAATTTTGAAAAAATAATTAGAAATAAAAATTATTTACCTACTTTGAAAGGCGAATACTCGCCTTACTATGAGTTGTTTCTTGAAGGTGAATATTATTTTAATCTAGAAACTGAACTTCGATTTGGAATTGCCCGGAGAGAAAAAACAACCTTTAATTATTTCAGCGGCGGAAGCGCGAATCATATTATTAAATCATTAGTTTTTCCGTTTCAGTTTCAGCATACGGTTTCAAACAATTATTCTTATATAATTCAATATGAATTTGAAAATGTTAATGATAATTATAATTCGGGTCAGAATAACTTCAACAATAATTATTTCTCAATGCTAAACTCGTTTTACAGAAATTTAACATTTGCATTAAGATATGAGTTTACTAACAACAAATATGATATCTCAAGAAGAAAAGATTGGCTGGTTACAGAGCTTGGATATAGAATTTCCGGTGCAAATTTAATTACTATTTCTTACGGCAAAGAAAGAGGCGGTCAGGTTTGTACTAATGGAATTTGCAGATATCTGCTTCCATTCGAAGGTTTAAGAGTAATGCTTCAAACAAATATATGATGAGGTGAAAATGAAACTAGAAAAATTATTTTTATTAGCATGTTTATTTTTTAGTATTACAAGTTCGGCAAGCAATAGAAAAGTTCTTGTTGAAATATTTACAAATTCACATTGCCCGCTTTGTCCGCCCGCACATTCGGCAATAGATAAATACATAAAGGATGGGAACGGGGATAAAATAGAATTTATATATTACCATATGGTTTATCCATATTCCACTGATCAGATTTATCAGGCAAGCACTTCAGATGCCGACGCCAAAAACATTTTATACGGACCTTATTCTTCAACTCCTCAGGCATTTTTTAACGGCTCTCATGTAGGAAATAGTTATAACAGTTGGGAGGCAAGTTTAAATGCTTTAGCGGAGGAGGAAAGCAGTTTCACAATAAATTTAAGCGGAAGTCACACTGCTTCTGATATTACAATTAATGCGGATATCCAAAAATTATCCGAAGTCACCGATACTGATTTAACAATAAATTTTGTTATCGTTGAAAATGTGCAATATCAAGGCAACAATGGTATAAGTAGTCATAAAAATGTAATGAGAAAAATTGCGAATATTAATGGAGATTCATTCACATTAAATACCAATCAAAATATTTCAAAATCTGTTCAATTTACCTTGAATAACGGATGGAATTCGGACAGCCTAAATATTATTGCTTATATTCAAAGTTCATCGAGTAAAAAAGTTTATCAATCTGAATCAATTTCATTTTCACAATTAACTTTGACAGATGTCAATAATGAAATTAATTTACCGCAAAATTTCAGCCTTGAACAAAATTACCCAAATCCGTTTAACCCTGTTACAACAATTGAATACATTATTCCGTTTCGGGATGAAAATTCTAATGTTTCATTAAAAGTCTATGATATTTTAGGCAAAGAAATTGCGATATTAGTAAATCAAAAACAAACATCGGGAAATTATAAAATTGAATTTGACGCAAGTAATCTTTCCAATGGAGTTTATTTGTACCAATTAAAATCCGGTTCTTTCATTAAAACAAAGAAAATGATAGTTTTGAAATAATCATAAACTATTATTTACAATAAATGAAAAATAATTCCAATTTTCTTAAATCAATAAACTCAGATCAAAGGAAGATTTTCTTAAATTTAAATTCAATAGAAAAAATTCAATCGTTCTTAGATTCTATTGTTTACAGCTCTGATCCAATTTACAGATGTCCGTTACGGGTCTTTAAAGAAAAAGTAGGTCATTGTTTCGACGGAGCGGTTTTTGCGGCATTTGCTTTAAGTCAAATAGGTTTCCCTCCAATTATAATCGATATGCTGCCGAACCAAAGAGACGATGATCATATTTTGGCATTGTACAAAATTAATGACCATTGGGGCGCAATCGCGAAATCTAATTTTGTTGGATTACGGTTCCGTGAACCTATTTTCAAAACTTTACGTGAATTGGTTCTTTCCTATTTTGAGCAATATTATAATACCGCAAAGGAAAAAACTTTACGAGGTTATACTGTGCCGTTGAATTTAAAAATATTCGACAAACAAAATTGGCAGACAGAAGATAATACTATGGAATTAATTGCTCAAAAATTGGATAAGATAAGAAAATTCAATTTGTTAACTCATGATATGGAAAAAAGACTTTTACAAGTTGATGTAAGAACTTATTCCGCCGGACTAATTGGCGTAAATGAAGCGGGATTATTCAAACCTTAATCAAATTATTTTATTCAGCGTAACAAATTAAACCCTTTAGATATAAACCTTCAGGAAAATTTGCGGCAACCGGATGATCTGCAGATTGTGTAAGCCATTTAATAATTTTTATATTTCTTCCGGCATCTAACGCGGCATCTGAAACTATTTTTTGAAACAGTTCGCGATCCATCAATCCCGAACATGAAAAAGTGAAAAGTATTCCTCCTTTATCCAAAATTTTAAAAGCAAGCATGTTAATATCTTTGTAACCTCTGCTAGCCTTTTCTATATTAGCTTTAGATTCAATAAACTTTGGCGGATCGAGAATTATCAAATTAAATAAATTATTTTCATCTCGGAATTTTCGCAAAACCTTAAAAACATCTCCATTAATATTTTTATTTTTTTCAGCGGTGAAACAATTTGCTTCAATATTCCTTGAAATTAAACTTAAAGCTTCAGAAGAAGAATCAATATTGACAACTGATTTTGCTCCCGATTTCAAAGCATATAAACTGAATCCGCCGGAAAATGAAAAACAATTTAAAATATTTTTGTCTCCAGCATAATCTAAAAGTAAGTTTCTATTTTCTCTTTGATCAAGATAAAAACCGGTTTTATGCCCTTTTTTTACGTCAACAAATATCTTTAATCCATTTTCCAATATTTCTATTAAATCCGGCGGTTCTTCACCAAATAAATTTCCGTTTCTAATTTCAAGTCCCTCTTTTAATCTAACATCAGAATCTGATCTTTCATAAATTCCTAAAGGATTAATTCCTTTTTTAATGGATTCAATAATTTCGCCTTTCCAAAACTCACTACCCGCGGAAAGGAATTGACAAACCAAAAAATCAGAATATTTATCTAAGATAAATCCGGGTATTCCATCAGATTCCGAATTAATAATTCTATATGAGTTAGTATTTTCATTAATTTGGGATTTTCTCAAATTTAATGCTGATTTGATTTTACTATGGAAAAAATTTTGATCTATATTATCTGATTCGTTAAAAGTCCAAATTCTTACTCTAATTTGAGATTTTTCCGAAAAAGAACCTCTTGCAAGCCAAATATTTTTAGAAGAAAAAACCTCAATATTTTCTCCATTTTGCGGATTTTCGGTTACTTTATCTATTGCGCCGGAAAATACCCATGGATGTTTGCGTAATAATGATTTTTCTCTTCCGGGTTTTAATATTACTTTTTTCATTAGTTCATTTTTTTTGTTACTATAAGATATTGAATTGCCAAATAAAACTGAATTTTAGAATTTAAAAATAAAATCAATTTTAATTATTAGATAAAGTGGTAAATTATTCTTAATTATTCTTAATTATTTTTATTATTGAATGAAATTTGATATTTTTGTCTGGTATTCTGCCATCACCCAAATACTATTATATTTTAGACAGTAATTTTCTCTAAAATGTTATTTCTTTTATTCGATAGTAAAATGTGATGAAATTTTTCATGACAAATATTTATTAAAAATGTAATAAATCGAATAAATTTATCGATAATTTTAAAAAAAATTGGTATCAAAATGAGTGAAGAACTACAAAACAAACCAAGATTACTTATTGTTGAAGATGATTATGAAAATCAAAAATTTCTACAAATATTTTTAAAAAGAAAATTTGATTTGGAAATTTGCGATTCGTCGGATACATTTTACGAAAAATTAAATAATTCGAAATTCGATATTATTTTAATGGATATTTCACTTCGTGGAAAAAAAGACGGTTTGCAGTTAACACAAGAAATTAGACAAATGGATGATTATAAAAATCTGCCAGTTGTAGGCTTATCAGCTCACGCATTTCAGCGCGACAAAGACAATGCGTACAATGCGGGTGTTGATATTTTTCTTACAAAGCCGGTTCAAAATGATGTTCTGATGGATACACTTATCAGAACATTAGAGAAAAAATCAAAAAATTAGTTTTGCACTATTTTTTAATTTCCAAATTTGTAACTTTCCCCAATGGTTTTCTATAAATCTTTGGGGATTTTTTATGTCTGGAAATGTAATTTCAAAATTTCTATTTGTACTTTTTATTTCTTCTCAATTGATTTTCGCCCAGGAAAATTTATACTCTTCCTCTCCTCAAGAGAATTTTAGCTTTGGAAGCTGGTTTGCGGGTTCAAAAAATTTTATTGAAGTTTCATACGGTTTGGGCGAACTGAAACATAAGGAATTTACAACCGAATTTAACCCAATTTCAATTTCCGAAATAAAACTAGGTCGACGATATTTAAAACCCGCGGGAAATTATAGAATTTTGGAATTTGAAGATGATTTTTTATTTTCATCATATTTGAACTATAACTCAAATTCCAAACAAAATTTGAAAATCAATTCAAATATTTGGCGATTCGGTTTGGGATTTAGAAAAGGTTACGGCTACAGTTTTGGAAATAACTTTGATATTTTTCCATCCTACAGTTTAGGGTTTGTCTGGAACCAATCAAAGTTCAGTCATCCCTCAGAAAGAATTATGACGGAAATTCCCAATCCGTTTTGGAAGGATGAAAATAAAATTATTAACCACTACGATAATGAAATTAAATTCGGCACAACAAATACAGCAGGAATTGATCTGCGAATCAGCTCGATAATAAATATTGGTGCAAATTACGAAGCGCAAATTTTATTCCCTCAATATTTGACTTGGAAACATTTTAGCGGATTTGGCATTGAATTGCTTTCACAAACCGGAATTGATTTTTTAACGGAAGGTGTAATAATAAAAGCAGTTCCAAAGTTAACTCCGATACTTTATTTTTTAATGAAAAACGGATTGTCATACTTTTTCTATACTCTTAAACAAGAAAAGATGTATTGGCCGTTTGACACAAATCCTCCCTTAACAATGGAAGCTTTGAAGTTTGACGTGAAAATCACTTTTTAATTTTAATTGTTCAAAAACTCAGTTCAACTCTTAAATTAAAAAATCTTGGACTAAGAAGATGTGGAATTCCAATTGGCGCTTTAATATCTTTAAATATTTGTATCCATTCATACGCGCCGTGGTTTGATTGGTTAAATACATTAAGCACTTCCACAATCGGTGTTATATAATACTCATTACCTAAATCCAATTTTGCCGATAATCCCATATCGACGCGGAAATATAAAAAATATTCTTGAGGATTATTAAAATCCACGTCAATATAAGAACTTCCTGAAGTTTCATCGGTTGTAAGCTTTCTTTGATAATATAAGTAGCCGGAGCCGAATAAAAATCTTAAATGCGACTGCCAATTTCTATGTTTCCTAAATCTATCCTGCAAAAATATTTGGATTGTATGTGTCTGGTCGAATAATCTTCTTTGGTATGAATTGTTTGTACCAATTTTTCTTTCTTTAGTATTTAAATAACTGTAACCAATCCAGCTATTCATTCCTTCAACTATTTCTCCTTCGTACATAAAATCCAAGCCGTACGCAAAACCTTCTCGGTTATTATTCTCTACATATAACATTCTGAATTCATCAAAATAAAAAGGAATTAAGTTGTAAAGATCCTTATAGTAAATTTCAATATTGTATTTTTTCTTTTCGCTGATTTTTCTTTCCCAGCCAAAAATATAATGAATTGCTCTTTGTGATTTTAGATTATTTGATTTAGTATTTCGTAATTCATTTATAAACGGAGGCTGATAATAATATCCCCAACTGAGTTTAAATGAATTTGCTTCCGATAATCTATAAGTTAAGTAAGCTCGCGGAGAAATTAAATTTTCATTGCTGTAATTATAATTCAAATATCTAACACCGATATTTGCTTCTAATTTTGAACTTAATAAAATATAATCTTCGATAAATAAATTAAATGAATTTAAATTAAAGTTTCCGTTATAATCCGTATATACTGGTTTTTCATTTACTAACGAATCCCCGGCTTCATAAGAGTTTTCAAAGTTTTTATTTTTCACTTGAGATAGTTGATATTCGCTTCCCGTATAAATATTATGATTGTTAAAACTTTTTTTGTATTCGGTTTTAATTCTGTATGATGATAATTCAACAAAATTATTTCCTTTTTCAAATCTTGATTTTAAATAAACTAAATTGCTGTTTGGTTCGGAATAAACTGGAAAGTAAAAAATATCACTTGATATATCAAAATTTTCTTTTTCCAAGATCCAATAGTTAGAAAAAGATAAATTCATACTGCTGTTATCCGAAAAAGTTTTAAGAAGCTTTAATCCAAGCAATCTATTTAAATATGAATATGTTCTTTCGCCATCTGACTTTATACTTATTCCTCTGTAGTCATTTCTTGTTTTATATCCAAATCCGCCTTTCCAATTTGTCGGTAAAACGTCAAATTTATTGTCGGCATAAATACCTAAAAATTGTATATCAGCAGAATTCGATAATTTATAATTACCCAGAAACTGAATATCAGAATAAGAAGATTTATAATCACCTCTATTTTGTAAGTTCTTTAAAAAATTTGAAGGATATGCGTACCTAGTACTTAAGCTCCAACTAAAATCACTTATTTTATTGTTCAAATTTAAACCTGAATTAAGAAGACTAGTGTAAGCTGTGCCATTAAGTTTTTCACTTTGTTCAATTTTATAATTAACTTCAAGTGCAGATGACATCTTATCACCAAATCCAGCGGGAAATGCTCCATTGTAAAATTTCAGATCATAAACCATATTTGGATTTATTATTGTTTGACTTTCTTCAATTCCAATACGTAGTAAAAAAGGACGATAAATTTCATAACCGTTTAAGTAAATTAAATTTTCGTCAAAACTTCCGCCGCGGACATTATAACCACTCGTTAGTTCATTGTTGGTAGTTACACCCGATAATATTTGAACCGAACGTAAAACGTCGGAATTGATTGTAGGATTTTTTTTCACATTCTGTTGATCTAATTTTTGCACAACTATGGAAGCCTGTTCCCTTTTGGCAGTTATGTTAATTTCCTTACTATTAATAATTTCCGAATTTAATAAAACTGTTAAATAAATATCTTTATCAAAAATTGCAGCTATTGTATCAAATGTAGAAAATCCGACATAACTGAAAATTATTTTATAGGATCCTTTCCTTAGTTCAATTGAAAACTCGCCTTTGTCGTTTGTGTTGGTTCCTATTTTTAATTCCGGAATTGATACGTTACAATTTTCCAGGGGTTTAAGTTCGGATGAATCTAATACTTTGCCATTTAACTTAAACATTTTATTTTGCGGATATATTTGGCTTGAAACAACCAATATGATGAGAATTAGAAATGATGACTTTGTCATTAAACAGAATTAAATTTTTTATTAAGGTAAAAATTCTTTTACGAAACTTCTTAAATGATTACCAAAATCTATAAATAAATTTCTGTTGATTTTAGGTCAAAAATAAAGTGACCAAATTTGAATAAAATAAAATTTAAAACAATGCAAATCCAATAATTATTTTTCCTGATAAGGATAATAATTACCAGATAAATTTCAGCCGTGCTATTTTCTTTTCGGTCTGTATAAATGAGTTGCTTCGCCAAAAAAAACTTCAGCGCTTTCCATCATTGTTTCCGATAATGTTGGATGAGCATGTATCGTAAGTGAAAGATCTTTTGCCAATGCCGCCATTTCAATCGCAAGCGTTCCTTCAGCAATTAATTCACCGGCTCCTGGTCCAACAATTCCAACACCCAATATTCTTGTTGTTTCCGGATCGATAATTAATTTTGTTAAACCATCGCTTCTATCCATTGTACGAGCGCGTCCGCTTGCAGCCCATGGAAATCTTGCAACTTCCACTTTAATGCCTTTAGCTTTTGCTTCCGTTTCTGTTAAACCTGCCCATGCGACTTCAGGATCTGTGTAAACTACGCCTGGAATAGCAGCCGGTTCAAATGCAACTTTATGACCCGCAATTGCTTCCACAGCTACTTTTCCTTCGGCCGAGGCTTTGTGTGCCAGCATTGGACCTTTTACAATATCCCCGATTGCATAAATATTTTGATCGTTTGTCTGCATTCTTTCATTTACTTGTACAATTCCTCTTTCGTTTACAATTATCTTAGTATTCTCTATTCCTAAATTTTTAGTAACCGGTGATCTGCCAATTGAGATTAAAGCTTTGTCAAACTCCAATTCAGTTTCGGTTAATCCTTCACCTTCAAGCTTAACTTTTAATACATTACCGATATCCTCTAACTTTGCAACTTTTGTATTAGTAAGTATTTTTTCAAATTTCGGTTCAATACTTTTTTGGAAAACATTTACCAAGTCTTTATCCGCGCCGGGCAATAATGAAGGAAGCAATTCGACAACAGTTACTTTGCTTCCCAAACTCGCATATACTGAGCCAAGTTCCATTCCAATAACTCCACCGCCTACTACCAATAATCTTTTGGGAATATCTTTTAGTTCCAGCGCATCTGTTGAGTCCATTACTTTTGATGAATCAATTGAAAGACCAGGAATTTTTGCGGGAATAGAACCGGTTGCAAGAATCGCGTTTTCAAATTGCAGTTCCTCTTTGCTTCCGTCACCTTTATCAATTGACAAGTTATTGGAATTTATAAAACTTGCAGTACCTTGAATGTAATTTATTTTTCTCTGCTTGACTAATTGTCCAGTCCCTGAAGTATTTTGGAAAACAACGTCTTCTTTAAATTTTCGAATTTTATCAATTTCAATTTTGGGTTCGTTAAAATTTATTCCCCACTTATGGGCTTCTTTGGTTTCATTTAGTAATTTTGCAACGTGCAGATAAGCTTTTGACGGGATACATCCAACGTATAAACATGTTCCACCGGGATTTTGTCGTGGATCAATTAATGTAACCTGCATTCCCAAATCAGCTGCAAGAAAAGCTGCGGTGTATCCTCCTGGACCTGCGCCGATTACGGCAAGCTGGGTTTTACTGCTCATCGAAAATTCTCCAAAATTTTTTACCAATATTTTGCTTTTAATGCTGCTTTATTTTATTCAGCTTTTTAATTATGAATTTCTATCCTTCTAAACTAAGTATAAAAGGCTGCTCAAGCGCATTAACGATCCAGCGAATAAATCTTGCGCCGTCTGCGCCATCAATTATTCTATGATCATAAGATAATGAAAGTGGAAGCATCAATCTTGGAGTAAAAGTTCCATCCTTATAAACAGGTTCATAATTTCCTCTTGAAACCCCAAGAATAGCGACTTCCGGTGAATTTACAATTGGTGTAAATGCTGTTCCGCCTATTCCACCCAAATTGCTTATTGTAAAACATCCTCCCTGCATATCTTCAATCGTTATTTTCTTCTCACGAGCTTTTACAGAAATTTCACTAAGTTCAACCGCAAGCTGAATAATATTTTTCTTATCAACATCCTTAATAACCGGAACGATAAGACCTTTTTCAGTATCAACGGCGACTCCAATATTAAAATAATCTTTTAAAATTATTTCTTTATTGTCCATATCAACACTTGCATTAAATTGTGGAAATACTTTTAAGCCAGAAGCTATAACTTTAAGTAAAATTGCGGTAACTGTAAGTTTTCCTCCAACAGAATCGACTTTTTTGGAAAATAATTTTCTTAAATTTTCCAAATCCGTAATATCCGCTTTATCAAATTGAGTTACGTGCGGAATTGTACTCCATGCATACGAAAGATGTTCGGCAGTTTTTTTACGAACATTGCTCATCGGTTCTTTTTTAATATTTCCCCATTTGGAAAAATCGGGGAGTAATTCACGTTTTAAGCCAATTGATAAACCACCGGCACCTGACCTAATTTTTTCATTAAATGATTTTGCGTATTTTTTAACGTCATCATCAGAAATTCTTCCTGCTGGACCGGATCCGTTTACTTCGTTAATATCAATTCCAATTTCACGCGCAAATCTTCTAACTGAAGGTGCAGCTGCTGCAATTATATTTGGAAATTCCTTTTTAATATTTGAATCTACTGTGGAAGTGTTTTGCGGTTCTTGTATTTCTGTTTTTTGTTTAACCGGAGCAACTGATTTGCTGGTAGCAATTTTATTTTCAGTAGATTTTATTGGTTTTGCAATTTGGTCATTTTTTTTAATTTCAGTAGACTCAATAATTAAAACAACATCACCAACCTTTGCTTTATCACCCGATTTTACTTTTAATTCCTTAATTATGCCGGAAAATTCCGAAGGAATTTCAACTGTTGCTTTATCAGTTTCAATTTCAAAAAGTATTTGATCCTTTTCTATTTGATCACCAACATTAATTAAAACCTTTGTAATATCTGCTGAAGAAATATTTTCACCAAGTTCAGGCATTTTATATTCTATAAGTCCTGATCTATTTTCTTCATTATTTTCTTTGGTTTTAATATCTGGGACAATTTCAGTGTTAGTTTCTTGCTTGGGCAATTCCACCATTTTTTCTTCAACTGCTGCTTCACCACTTTCTTCATAAGTAAAAATCACTTCACCTATTTTCACTGTATCGCCGTCTTTTACGTTAACACTTTTAACAATGCCTGCAAATTCTGAAGGGATTTCAACTGTAGCTTTATCAGTTTCGATTTCCAATAAAACTTGATCTACGCTGACTTTATCACCTTTAGAAACTAAAACTTTTACTATATCAGCTTTTTCAATATTTTCGCCAAGCGCTGGTAATTTAAATTCTAATGCCATTTTCAACTCTTTTTATTTAAAATTATGATTTAATTGGATTTGATTTTTTTAAATCAATCTTTAAATCAGTTGCAGCTTTAGTAATTAATTCTTTAGAAATTTTTCCATCTTCAAATAATGAATATAATGTAGTGTAAACAATATGCTTCGCATCTACTTCAAAGAAATTTCTTAAAGCTTCTCTGCTTTCACTTCTTCCAAAACCAAGGGTACCCAAAGATGTAAATTTATTAGGAAACCATTTTGAAATTGAATCGGTAAGTATTTGCGAATAATCCGAAGCCGAAATAAAAATTCCGTCTTCTCCTTCTGTTACTTGTTGAATATAATTTTTCTTTTTATTTTCAAGCGGATTCATTCTATTCCATCTTTCAATTTCCAATGCATCGTAATGCAAACTTTTAGCACTTGTAACACTCCAAACATCTGCTGAAACATTGTAATCTTTTTCTAGAATTTCTTGCGCTTTAATTGCCTCATTCAATATAGAACCGCTTCCAAGTAAGTTAGCCTTTAATTTGGATTTTTTTTCAGAAGTTTTAAATTTGTACATTCCTTTAATTATTCCATCTTCAACACCTTCAGGCATTGCCGGCATTGCATAATTTTCATTCATTACGGTAATGTAATAATAACATTCTTCTTGAAGCTGATACATTCTATAGATTCCATCACGGATAATAACCGCAAGCTCATAAGCGAATGTAGGGTCATAAGCTTTTATGGTTGGTATTGAATGAGCAAAAACATGGCTATGTCCATCTTGATGCTGTAAACCTTCACCTGCTAAAGTTGTTCTTCCGGAAGTACCGCCAATTAAAAAGCCCTTACATTGCATATCAGCAGCGGCCCATGCAAAATCACCAATTCTTTGGAAACCGAACATTGAATAAAATGTAAAGAAAGGAATAATATTTATTCCATGAGTTGCGTAAGCAGTGCCTGCAGCTATAAACGATGACATAGATCCTGCTTCAGTAATTCCTTCTTCTAAAATTTGACCGTTAACGGCTTCCTTATAATACAATAAACTATCCTTATCAACGGGTTCATATAATTGTCCTCTGGTTGAGTAAATTCCGATTTGTCTGAATAATGATTCCATACCAAAAGTTCTAGCTTCATCAGGAACTATTGGAACAACTAATTTCCCAACTTCTTTGTCTTTTAATAGTTTAGTCAAAATTCTTACATAAACCATAGTGGTTGAAACTTCTCTTCCATCTGTTCCTTGGTAAAATTCCTTAAACAATTCTTGTGAAGGTGTTTTAATTTTTTGATTTTTTATAATTCTTATAGGAACGTATCCATTCAATTCATGACGACGTTTTTTTAAATAATTAATTTCCGGGCTATCTTCTTCAGGACGGTAAAATGGAGCATTTACTACATCATCATCAGATAATGGAATTCCGAATCTACTTCTAAATTCTTTTAATTCGTCTTCATTTAATTTTTTTTGAGAGTGCGTAATATTTTTGCCTTCACCTGCTTCACCTAAACCATAACCTTTAACAGTCTTAGCTAAAATTACTGTTGGTCTATCTTTAGTATTTACTGCTGCTTTATACGCGGCATAAACTTTTTCAGGATCATGACCGCCTCTTTTCATATTCGCAAGGTCTTCATCCGTATAATGTTTAACAAGTTCCAAAAGTTCCGGATACTTTCCGAAGAAATGCTTTCGAATATAAGAACCACCTTCAACAATATATTTTTGCGATTCACCATCAATCATTTCATTCATCCGTTTGGTTAAAAGACCTGACTTATCTGATTCCAGTAAATGATCCCAATCGCTTCCCCAAATAACTTTAATAACATTCCAACCGGCACCTCTGAAGACTGCTTCAAGTTCTTGAATAATATTTGAATTGCCTCTAACAGGTCCGTCCAATCTCTGGAGATTACAATTTATTACAAAAATTAAGTTGTCTAATTTTTCTCTGGAAGCTAATGAAATTGCACCTAAAGCTTCTGGTTCATCTGTTTCACCATCACCTAAAAATGCCCAAACTTTAGTGTCTGCCGGTGATTTTAAACCTCTATTTTCTAAATATTTATTGAATCTCGCTTGGTAAATTGCCATTATAGGTCCTAACCCCATTGAAACCGTTGGGAATTCCCAAAATTCAGGTAATAATTTTGGATGCGGGTATGATGAAAGACCTCCGCCGGGTTTTAATTCATGTCTAAAGTTATGCAGTTTTTCCGCATCTAATCTGCCTTCTAAATACGCTCGTGCATAAATTCCCGGAGCTGCATGTCCCTGAAAATAAATTTGATCACCTTGATTATTATTATCTTTTCCTTTGAAGAAATGATTAAAACCAATTTCATATAAAGTTGCTGCAGACGCATAAGTTGAAATATGTCCGCCAATACCAGGATCAATTTTATTGGCTCTTACAACCATTGCCATCGCATTCCAACGAATTAAACTTTTGATTCTTCTTTCTATTTCGCGACCACCTGGAAATACTGGTTCGTTTTCTTTGGGAATTGTGTTAATATAAGGTGTATTTGCTGTAAAAGGAAGTTCAACACCGGCCTGATGTGCATATGTACCCAGTTCATTTAAGAGTTGTTTTACTCGTTCCGGTCCTCCATTTTGTAAAACAAATTCAAGCGATTCTAACCATTCACGAGTTTCAATCTCATTTAACTCTTCTGCACTTTCTCTCTTAATTTCATCCATTATCTATTTCCTTAATTTTTCAAACTTTTATTTGGTTATTTTATCTTATTTAATTTCAGTTGTACAAAATTCGATTTAATAAAAAAAATTAACTATTACGCTAAATTAACATAGTTTTTTTGCAAATCCAAACATTTGAGTTTAATAAAAAACAGAATAGTTGCATATACAATATTAATTGTTTGCATATTATCGGATACAACGTATTAAATCTTGAGCTAAAATGAAAATTTAAATAAACATTATTGCATTTGAAATTTAAAATAATTTCTATGTAAATCTTTAAATAGTTTTTATATTTATTTACACAATAATATTTACTAAAGAAAGGATAAAAATGGACCTGTTAAAATCAGCTCTTGGTGGGGGAAAACAAAACGATCTTTTATCAATTGTAATGAATTTAATCGGAGGGCAGAAAGGCGGATTGAATGGTTTGGTAAGTCAATTTGCTTCTAATGGACTTGGCGATATAGTTGAATCATGGATTGGCACTGGAGCAAACAAAGCAATTTCTCCGGAACAATTACAGAATGCTCTTGGATCAGATCAAATTAAAACTATTGCTTCAAAGTTAGGCATTGATCAAAATTCAGTTTTATCTCAATTAACAAATTTACTGCCGCAAGCTGTTGATAAATTAACTCCTGAAGGTAAAGTTCCCGAAGGTGATATTTTAAGTCAAGGAATGAATTTATTGGGCGGACTTTTCGGAAGTAAATAAAAAAGTTTTAATTCCCCCAAAAATATTAAAGCCGCAAATTACTGCGGCTTTTTTTATTATAATTTTAATGTATAACTATTTCTTAATATAACTCAAATCAGAACGAATTCTCCCATACTTGTTTTCCACACTAATTATAAATTGTGAAAATTTTTCCCAAAGTTTCTTTTCATCTTCTTTTATTTTACTGCTTATATCATTCATACTATTGTAAAAATCTGCCCCATCTTTGTATAAT